>RFNE01000236.1 GCA_009927375.1 Actinomycetota bacterium
CGCACCGCAACGGTCACCCACACGTCTTTCAACTGCAGACCGTCTCCACGTGCAATCGACTGCGGTTGATTCGCAAGACCCGCCTTGTGCAGTGCGCGGAAGAGCCACTCTCCACTGCGATCACCGGTGAACACGCGTCCGGTTCTGTTCGCACCGTGCGCGCCAGGGGCGAGACCGACGACGAGGATGCGTGCGAGCGGATCACCGAATCCTGATACGGGCTTTCCCCAGTAATCGTCATCGGCATACGCGGCACGCTTGTCCTTGGCGACCTTGGTACACCACTTGACGAGCCGCGGGCACTTCGTGCAGTCGTGGATGTCGCGTTCGAGTTGGATGAGCGACGAATGAACCGAGCGCCTGGATGGAGAAGCCACTGCACCGCACGATAGTTTGATCTCCACACATGGCTCGCGACCTTGCGCCCACCCTCGTCCTCTTGGTCCGCCACGGTCGAACTCCCACCACCGGCAAGGTTCTGCCTGGACGAGCACGTGGCCTTCATCTCGCCGACTCGGGCGTTTTCGGAAGCCAAGCGTGCCGCCGAGCGCATTGCCGAAATCGGTCGAGTGGCGGCCTGTATGCATCCCCGCTCGAGCGAACCCGTGAGACCGCCGCCCGATCGCCAAGGCCACCAAACTCACGACGCAGATCCACAAGGGGCTCCTCGAGTGCGACTTCGGCGACTGGACTGGTGCTCCGCTTCAACGACTGATGAAGAAGCCCGAGTGGAAGACCGTGCAGAAGGCGCCAAGCACGTTCCGCTTCCCCAACGGCGAGAGTTTCCTCGAGATGCAGACCCGTATGGTGTCGGCGATCGACGACATCCGATCGCGCCATCCAGGCAAGGTCGTCGTGTGCGTCTCGCATGCTGACCCGATCAAGGCTGCCGTCGCGCACGCGATGGGAACACACATCGATCTGTTCCAGCGCATCGTGATCAGCACGTGCTCGATCACCGCCATTCAGTACTCCTCCTCGGGGCCAGTCGTGCTCGGCGTCAACCTCACCGGTGGTTCCCTGAAAGATCTGCGTCCGTCATGAGCACGTATTTCGAATCGGACGACGTGGACGCCTTCACGACCGCCGCCATCGGCGAACCGGGCAGCCGCACCTTCTATCTGCAGATCCGCAGCCAAGGTCGTCACATCACGATGAAGTGCGAGAAGCAACAGGTTGCAGCACTGTCTCAATACATCCGCCAGCTCCTTGCGGACGCTCCGGACGTGAAGGAACGACCGCTCGACGATGCGATGCAGATGACCACCCCACTCGACGTCGAGTTCATCGTCGGCACCGTCGGCATCGCGTACGACCCCCGCAGCGACCAGATGGTCATCCAGATCGACGAGATGCGCGACGATGAAGCGTTCACCGAGGGAGAAGACGACGAAGTGGGTCGCGTGCGCATCTACATCTCGCGTGGGCAGGCAGCCGCATTTTGTGAGCACGCGGACGACGTCGTTGCCGCTGGACGACCAGCCTGCATCTTCTGTGGTCGACCCAAGAACGTCGATGGTCACGCGTGTCCGCGAATGAACTGACCGACATCGACCTGCTCCTGCGCGGCGAGATGTCCGTCGTCGGACGGATGCCCCACAGCAGCAATGCGACGTTGCTCTGCACCATCACCCACGAGGACCGCACCGAACGGGCGATCTACAAACCGATGAAGGGCGAGCGACCGCTGTGGGATTTCGATCCCGGTCTTCACCGACGGGAGGTCGCCGCGTATCGACTCTCGATCGCCATGGGATTCGACATCGTGCCTCCCACCGTGCTGCGTGACGGACCCTTCGGAGAAGGCTCCGTCCAGTTATTCATCGACCACGACCCGAACCTCCACTACTTCACCCTCCTCGAGTCGCGGCCCGAGCTGCACGACACGTTGCGCGCGATGTGCGCATTCGACATCGTCGCCAACAACACCGACCGCAAGGCGGGTCACGTCATCGTGGATGGCAGCGACCACGTCTGGGGTATCGATCACGGCGTCTGCTTCAGCGCCGAGTTCAAGTTGCGCACCGTGATCTGGGAGTTCGCCACCGAACCACTCCCTGAGGCGGTCGCGTCGGCAGTATCTGCGATCGCCGACAACGTTCCGCTCGATGTCGCATCACTGCTGACCGACGAAGAAGTCGAGGCGATCATCGATCGCTCCGGATGGTTGCGCGACGGCGGGCACTTCCCCGTCGATCATTCGGGCTCGCGATACCCATGGCCGCTCATATGAGCTTCTTTTCGTCAACTCATCGACGTCGGCGACATTGACGGCCTCGTTCGGCTGATCGACGACCTCACGTCCGACCGCGACTGGGAGACGCTCTTCGAACTTCGCTCATCGGCACGGGCTGCGGTCGCCTCCGGACGCCAAGTGTGGCCCGCAGCAACCCTGGCCGAGTACCGCTTGGCGCTGCGTGCCCCCGCGTCACTCGCCGCACGAGTTCTCGACGACGCGGGAAGATTCACCCTTGGTCCGCTCACCGAAGTCGTCGCGCAAGACCACACGTTCGCCGACCTTTCCCCCTACCTCTCCGAAGGTCCGATTCAGGCATACGTCGCACATGAGCGAGCGATTCGAGGCGAGTCGATCGACGTCGAGGTGTTTCCTGCCCTCGACATTCCCGCTCGACTCGCGCAGTGGGAGCCGACCTATCTTCTCCCGACGTATCGAGACTCGGGACTCGAGGTCGCGACACTTGACCTACCGACTGGATTCACTCCGCTCGAGGGACAACATGCAGAGTCGATCGACTGTGCAGACGTCACCGAAGCATTCCGACTGCTCATCGAACCGTGGACGACCTCGGAGTCGATCGCGTGGAATGTTGCATCGACGCGTGGGGCTGCGCACTCGGCCATTCACGCACTCACACCATCCGGTCGCATTGCGACGCTGTCGAGTCACGACGCGTTGCGCTGGCTCACTTGGATTGGCGCAAGTGGTGGCCCCGACGGCCGACGCAGGGGGAACGCCGCAGGGAGATTCAGCACGTGGTGGCTGCTCGCAGCACTCACTGACTCACTCGATTCCTGGCCACCCGCCACCATGGATCGACTCGATCAGTTGAACTGGTTCTGGTGGGACAACGGACACGATCGACAGGGTTGGTCAGTCGGGATGGCCGTTCATGACACTTCTGCCGACGCGTCCTGGGCCTTCGAGGCACGAGACCGCTCGGCGTCGTAGACCTACGATACGAACGTGTCCGAACTCGCTCCCACGTCGCGACTCTTTGCCGAGCAACTCGACCGCGACGACCCGCTCGCCTCGTTCCGAGACGAGTTCGTCATCGTCGATGATTCGCTGTGTTATCTGGATGGCAACTCCCTCGGTCGGCTTCCCGCGCAACGGTCGACGCCATCAACCGATATCTCAGCGCCGAATGGGGCAACAGACTCGTTGACGGATGGAACGACTGGATCGATGAGGCGCAATCGACCGGCGACCTGATCGGTCGCGCAGCGCTTGGCGCCGGACCAGGACAGGTGCTTGCCGTCGACACGACGAGTGTGAACTTCTACCAACTGTGCCACGCGGCGGTTCGCGCACGACCCGGCCGACGCAAAGTGATCACCGATCGTGCGAACTTCCCCACCGATCGCTACATCCTCGAAGGGCTGTGCGACGACCTCGATCTTGACCTCGTCTACATCGATGACGAGACGGGCGAAGAGTTCGTGACACCCGAAGCACTCAGGGAAGTTGTCGACAATGACACGGCCCTCGTGACGCTGTCCGTGATTCAGTATCGATCGGGCGCACTGCACCGAATCCCCGAACTCACGGCGATCGCGCGCGGTGCGGGAGCGTTGTTCGTGTGGGACGCGAGCCATGCAGTCGGTGTAGTTCCGATGGCTTTCGATCGAGACGGGGTCGACCTCGCCGTCGGCTGCACCTACAAGTACGGCAACTCGGGTGCGGGAAGCCCAGCGTGGCTCTATGTGCGGTCGTCGATCCAGGACGAACTCGAGGTGCCGATCCAGGGCTGGTTCGCTCAGCGCGACCAATTTGCGATGGGCCACGGATTCGACCGAGCGCGCTCGATACGAGGGTTCCAGATTGCAAGTCCGTCGATCATCGGACTGCGCTGCGTGCAGACCGCATTTTCAATGATCGAGCGAGCGACATTGCCGGCAATTGCACACAAGGCTGCGGTCGGTACGCAGCTCATGATCGATCTCCACGACGAGTGGCTCGCCCCGCTCGGCTGCTCACTGATCACCCCACGCGACGCGCACCACCGCGGCGGACACGTGACCATCCGACACGCCGAGGCGCGCAAGATCTCTCTCGGGATGCGCCAGTTCGCCAACGTCATCGGCGATTACCGCCAACCAGACTGCATCCGACTCGCAATCTCACCACTTGCCACCTCGTACGTCGAGGTGTGGGAAGGCTTCAATCGACTTCGTGAACTCATCGCCACGGGAAAGTACGCAGACGCCACGGAACCCACTTCTCGCGTCACCTGAGTGGGCACCGCCCCACTCGGGGATGTTCTAACCTGTCTCCAGCAGGTTGCTGAGAAGGGATACATATGACAATGGCGTCATATCAAACCTATTCAGCCCTCGAGGCCGCCGAACTTCGCGTTCGTGAGGCTGGAGAGTGGCTGAAACTGGAAGATGGACTGATCGAGACCATCGTTCGACCGCGACGAATCATCGAAGTCGCCATTCCGTTCCGTCGTGACGACGGCACCCGCGACCAACTCATCGGCTGGCGAGTCCACCACAACACGACTCGTGGTCCTGCCAAGGGCGGTATCCGCTATCACCACGAGGTGAACCGCGATGAGGTCGTCGCGCTCGCCATTGGTATGTCGTTGAAGACGGCGATCGCCAACCTTCCTCTCGGTGGCGCCAAGGGTGGCATCTGCTTCGATCCGAAGAAGTATTCACAAAGCGAGATCGAGCGCATCACCCGCCGCTACGTCTCGGAGATCTCCTCGTTCCTCGGCCCCGACAAGGACGTCCCCGCACCCGACGTCGGCACGAATGCACAGGTGATGGCGTGGGTCATGGACCAGTACTCGACCGGAGTTGGTCACGCAACGCCCGGTGTCGTCACCGGAAAGCCGATCGAACTCGGCGGTTCACTCGGTCGAGAGTCGGCAACCGGCCGCGGCGTCGTCGAAGCAGCTGCGCTCATGCTCGCCAAGCAAGGCACGACGCTGCAGGGCAAGCGCATCGCCATTCAGGGTTACGGGCAGGTGGGCTCGTGGGCCGCACGCCTCGCCGCCGCGCGTGGTGCACTCATCGTTGGCCTCTCCGACGTGGGTGGCACCATTCACGACGCGAACGGACTCGACCTCACCAAGATCGACCAAGCGTTCCGCGACGGAACACGTAGCGTCGCCGACTGCGGCGTTGGCGAAGTCGTCGCACGGGCGAAAAGGATCTGCCGCAGTCTTCGGCCTCCCTTGCGACATCGTGATGCCCTGCGCCCTCGGTGATGCCGTCGGCGAAGCCGAGGCCCAGACGATCACCGCCAAGCTGGTCGTCGAGGGTGCGAACGGACCGCTCACTCCCGGTGCAGACCACGTCCTTGCGGATCGTGGCGTTGTCGTCATCCCTGACGTCTACGCCAACGCTGGCGGCGTGACCTGCTCATACCTCGAACAATGCCAGAACTTTGCCCACCTCACCTGGGACGAAGACGAGGTCAATGCACGAGTCATCGACCTCATGCGCGCAGCGTTTGAGAAGTTCTACGCCTTCGCCCAGGAATCGGGACTGCCCTACCGGCTTGCGGCCTCGGTCCTCGGAGTGAAGACGATCGCAGACGCCCACCGCATGCGTGGCCTCCACCCATAGGGGTTCTCGACAGCCACAGCACTGGCTGTGCACAACTTATTTCTCAAGAGATGGTCGATGTAATCCGCTCGATCGACACTGAACAAACAAAAAGGGCGGGGCGCCGAAGCACCCCGCCCTTTTCTGATCTTTCGAACGAGATCAGTTTCCACCTTCGTTGAGGGTGACCTCCATCGGGGTGAACGCTGAACCGGTCGTGTCGACGCCCAGCTCTGTCAACAGAGCGAGTGCCTCGGTCACGATGTCGTTCGTGTAGGCGTCAGCCGACGGTGCAGCAGTGAGGACGGTCGAACCTTCGAGGTTCTTGGTCTCCTGTGCCAACGTCGCGGTGCGATCCCACGCGGCCTGGTCGATCATGCCGGCGCCCATGGCGGACGGCCAGATCAACTTGTTGACCTCGTTCATCTGCCACAGCTGGTGGCTTGCACCGAGCTTGGAACCCTTGGCGACCACGATGTCGCGGCACGCCTCAGCGTTGTCGCGGCAGAATGCCCAGCCCTGGATCGAAGCAGCAACGAACTTCACTGCGGTCTCGCGGTACGCGGGATCCGACAGGCGGTTGCCGTCAGCCCAGATTGCGTCCTGCAACATACCGACGCCTTCATCCTCGTAAGAAACGACGTTGAAGTCATCCTTCGTGTAGAGCGCGCCGGTGTCTGGGTTCACTGCCTCGAGCACCTGTGCGTATTCGTTGTAGGTCATTGCCTCTGCGGCGTCGATGTCACCCGAGAGCAGACCGAGCATGTCGAACTGCTGCTGGACGAGCGTGACGTCCTTGGCCGGGTCGAGACCCGCCTTGGTGAGCGCTGCGAAGATTTCGAACTCGTTGCCGAAGCCCCAGTTACCGATCTTCTTGCCTGCGAAGTCCGCTGACGTGGTGATGTTCTTGTCCTTGAACGACACCTGCAGGGTTCCTGAACGCTGGAAGATCTGGGCGATGTTCACGATGTTCGCGCCTGCTTCACGGCTGGCGAGGGCCTTGGGAACCCACGACAATGCGAAGTCAACTGCGCCGTCGGCGAGCTGCTGCTGCGGAACGATGTCCACACCACCCTCGACGATCTGGACATCGAGACACTGTGCCTCGTAGAAGCCCTGGTCCTGAGCGGCGAAGTAGCCGGCGAACTGAGCCTGGATGAACCACTGCAA
>RFNE01000199.1 GCA_009927375.1 Actinomycetota bacterium
GCCCGCGGGCTTGAAGTCGGAGAAGAACTCGCGCCAGTTCTCGCCGACCGACTTCGGGTCGTCGCGGAACCGCTCGTACATCTCTTCGACGAGCCAAGAATTGGCGCCGAACTCCTCGGGGCGTCGTCGATCGAGCATCGCAATCATCGTACTCAATGGGCCGAAAAGGCTGCTGTGACGAGGTGAACACCTCCGCAACGAACGGGTGAACACTTGTGCTCCTCATCAAGCCCCGACAACTGTGCGTATCCGATCGGATACACTGCTGGCCATGTCAGGAGATCTCCTTGAAGTTGCCCGACGACGGGCCGGTCTAACCCAAGAAGAGTTGGCGTCACGCGCCTCGACCTCGCGACCGACCCTGTCGGCGTATGAAAGCGGGCGCAAGTCACCGACACTCGCAACGGCTGAGCGAATCTTGCACGTCGCTGGCTTTGCACTCACACTCGACTCACGCCCCACCTTTCGTCAGGTCAAACCAGGGCGTGGTCGTCCGTTTTACGTCGCGGACTCGCTCTGGCGGCTTCCGCTCGATGCAGCGCTCTCACGTGTCGAACTTCCGCTGCGAATCGATTGGAGTTCATCTGGTCGAACACACGACCTGTCCAAGCGTCGCTCGCGCGCACGGTGCTACGAGATCGTGCTTCGGGAGGGAATGCCTGAAGACATCGTCTCGATCATTGATGGAGCCCTCCTCTACGACCTGTGGGACGATCTCGTACTTCCCCGCGCGTTGCGACGCGAGTGGGAACCCGCGGTCGAACGCTTGTAGAAGTGTCCGGACTGAGCCCCTTTCAACACCTCGTCACACGAGCCTTCTTCGATCTTCCGGAATCTCGACGGTTTTCTTCTGGCCGGAGGAGGAGCACTCCTTGCGACCGGACTCACGACGAGACCGACGAACGACCTCGACTTCTTTGGTTCATCTCAACTTGCCCCACTCCGAGAAGTTGTTGACGGTTTCATCGCGCACTCAGAACGACGCGGCTGGTCGGTGACCGAAATTCAGTTCAGCGACTCGTTCGCACGCCTCGTCGTGACAGATGACGAATCTCTCGTCGTAGACATTGCCATCGACTCCCCAGCAATTGCCCCCGTCCACCTGTCCACAGCGGGGCCCACGTTCGCACTTGACGAACTCGCGGGCCGGAAACTACTCGCGCTCTTTGACCGCGCCGAGGCACGAGACTTTGCAGACATCTATGCATTGCAAACCAAGTTCGACAAGTCCACCCTCCTTGCGCGTGCCAGCGATGGACGACGGTTTCGATGTAGCCATGTTCGCCATGATGATTCGCACCATTCGTCGCTTTGCGCCAGAGGACTTCCACCCCGCAGAGGACGAATTTCCCGCACTGGTTCGCTTCTTCTCCACGTGGGCGGATGAGCTCGCTAGGACGTGACCACTGTGGCACTCGGCACCCAGAATCATCCCCAGAA
>RFNE01000233.1 GCA_009927375.1 Actinomycetota bacterium
CTGCGGTTGGTACAAGGGTCGCGTCGCAGTCGACGTCGGCTGATTCCTCGTCGGGCATGTCGATGTTGCCCGTCGCGGTTGACGCACTCGGGGGAGACAAAGCTCCCGCCGAAATTCTTGCTGGTGCCAAGCAGGCTCACGCCGAAGGCATTCCCGTTCTCTTAGTCGGCCCTGCCGATCTCGCCGATCGCGGTGACTTGCCCCTGCACGTGGCGAGTGAGTTCATCGACATGCACGAAGAGCCGGCGAACGCCGTGCGCACGAAGAAGGACTCCACGCTCGTGGTGTCCGCCGAACTCGTTCGCGACGGCAAAGCATCCGCGATGATCTCTGCCGGCAACACCGGCGCGACGATGGCATCTGCACTTCTGCGCATGGGTCGCATCAAGGGCGTGAAGCGTCCTGCGATCGCGACGCCGATTCCCGTTCCTGGCTCGACGCCGACGGTGATGTTGGATGCGGGTGCGAACGCCGAGGTCGAGGCCGAGTGGTTGACGCAGTTCGCACTCATGGGCTCGGTGTACGCGAACGCGCGCTTCGGTATCGCTCAACCCAAGGTTGGTCTGTTGTCGATCGGCGAGGAGCCGGGCAAGGGTGACTCGCTGCGCAAGGAGGCGTACGAGTTGTTGTCCGATGCGTCGCACATCAACTTCATCGGCAACGTCGAGGGCCGCGACATCATGACCGATGCCGTCGACGTGGTCGTCACCGACGGCTTCACCGGCAACGTGGCGTTGAAGACCCTCGAGGGAACGATGCGCATGATCGTCAAGGCGCTGTTTGCTGCGATCGGTGCTCCCGAATACAAGGAGCATGCCGATGCGATCATGCCGGCCCTGCTCGGTCTGTACGCCCAGTTCGATCCCGACACCTACGGCGGAGCGATCCTGCTCGGCACGGATGGCGTGTGCATCATCTCGCACGGCTCGTCCAGTGCGCGGGCGATGCTGAACGGAATCAAGGTCGCCAAGGAAATGGTGGAGTGCGACATGGTCGGTCTCATCGCCGAGGCCGTCGCCCGCACGTGAACGACGCGCTGCGCACGCTGTGTGCGCGACTCGGCTATCAGTTCCGCGACGAGAGCCTCGTCGAGAGCGCGATGCGGCACCGCTCGTACGTCGCCGAGAACGACGGCGTCGAGTCCAACGAGCGCCTCGAGTTCCTGGGTGATGCGATCCTCGGTTGGGTCGTTGCCGACCTCGTCTATCGCGCGCATGCGGACCTGCACGAGGGCAAGCTCACGGACCTGCGCAAGAGTTTGGTGAATGCCTCGGCACTCGCCGAGATGGCAGAGGAGCTCGGCGTCGGGGAATGTCTCTTGCTCGGTCGCGGCGAGGAGCAGGGCAGCGGTCGCACGAAGACCTCGATCCTGTCGGATGCACTCGAGGCGATCTTCGGTGCGATCTATCTCGACTCCGATGCCCAGACCGCGCATCGCGTGTTGACGACGTTGATGTCGGCGCGTTTGCAGGGAGCAATCGACGGACTCGACCGACTGGATGCAAAGACCGACTGCAGGAACTCGCTTCGCGACTGCTGTCCGAGCAGGTGCACTACAAGATCGACGACGAGGGCCCCGATCACGACAAGACGTTCTATGCCACCGTGTTCGTCGGTGATCGCGAGCTCGGCTCCGGTGAGGGACGCTCGAAGAAGGCGGCTGAACAGCTCGCCGCCGAGATCGCCTGCGACGTCCTCGCGCGCGAACACGCCCACGACTGATCGTGCCCGAACTTCCCGAAGTCGAAACGGT
>RFNE01000143.1 GCA_009927375.1 Actinomycetota bacterium
GGCATCGCCTGCTTCGAGCACCACCGATTCCCCGGTTACAACCACGACGGACTCCTCGATCGCCACCAGGATCCGCCCAGTCGCCACACCCGATGACACCACCATCATCGATCCCGATGCCACACCGCGGCGAATCATCAGTCCGAGATCGCGCGTCGGACCTTCAGGGAGTTCCGCGTCCACCAAAGATTCTCCGGCGAAATTCGCCACCTCACCGCGTCGCAAGTGGAGCCGTGAACCGTCGATGACGAGATCGAGCGGTGCCGGGTCGATGACCACCAGTTGCCGATCGACCCCGGGAAGGACGGAGAACGGCCCAGCCTCGACGATCGGAGCAATTGCCACTCGCCAATTCCACGCGTCTCCACCATCGCGGGCAATCTCGTAGCTCGTGCCGCGGCCATTCGCCCACGGCATCGGCGTGTGCTCGTCAAACCGTTGGATACGCACGGAGGAAACCTAGTCCAATAGCGTGGAGGAATCGGAGGCTCAACATGATTCACGACGTCATTGAACGCTGGCATCGCCACATGCGAGGTGATCTGGCTGGTGGCCTTGACGAACTTCTCGATGACGACGTGATTTCTATTCCCCGATCGTCTACACGCCACAGGAGGGCAAGGCGATTACGAAGCTCTACCTGAGTGCTGCGGGACAAACTCTTCCCGGAGAGAAGTCGGGCACGTCCACCGACCCCTCAAAGCGCTTCCGCTACACGAAGCAGGTCCTCTCGGGCGACACCGCCGTTCTCGAATTCGAGACCACCGTGGAGGGAAAGTACGTCAACGGCGTTGACATCATTCGATGCAACGACAAAGGCAAGATCGTCGAGTTCCGTGTGATGATCCGACCGCTCCAGGCCATCAATCTCGTACATCGCCAGATGGGCGAGATGCTGGAGAAGATGGCGCCGAGTTGATCAACGAACGGTGATCGCGTCCCAGCGCTTTCCGTCCACCCAGAGCGACACTACGTAGCCCTGTAGGTTGCGTCCGGCTCGCACCTGAGCTTCACCGCGAAGGTTTGTCGTCGTCACCCACGACAGTGCGCGGGTACCTGGCCGGACCGCGCGAAGGACCACCCGGGTAGCGGGCATCGTCGATGACACCGTGAGGGTGTGCGGTGCGCCACGACGACTGACACCGAGGCTCGCACTTGGTTGAAGCTGACCAGCCACGGAATTCGCGAACGTTCCAGTCGCACGATTCGCTCTCGCTGCATTGATCCCAATCGAAGTAGACGTTGACGTCGTCGACGATGTCGACTCGGCAACGGTCGTTGAGGTGGTCGTGGACGTCGTTGTCGTGGTCGGAGGATAGAAGTTCTTCGCCACGCGATCGTACGTCCAACCTGGACCCGCGTAATTCTTGCCATTCACGCCCATCCACATGGGCACCCACGTACCGGGGTAACGATCAGGATTCGACAAGACAAACGAAACACTGCAGACGCACGTGTCGATCACGATGTTGTTTTCGTCGATTCGTGCCATGTACGGGGCTTCGTCATCAACGGGCACGCTCGTCGCGGGAGTATCCGGATCAGGATCCGATCCCCCACCATCTCCGCCGCCAACTGTCGTTGTCGTCTGCCATCCTGACCCATTCGTCGTAATCGTGCGGGAACCCGACACCATGTTTCCTGGAATTCCTGCGGTGACAGACAGGAGGTAGTCAGTACCGGCACGCAATCCCCAGAGATTCACGACTTCGGTGATGGGAAATGGATTCGGCGAAATCAAACCAGTCGTGCCATCCATCGGCAACGTTCCCGTCGCGACTGTCGATCCCCCACTGGTCACGGTCCACGAGATCGACAGGCTTCCTGCTGGGAACGTGATTGGAAGTTGCGAGACCGACAACAGCACTCGAACTTGGAACTGATTCTCCGACACCTGCATCAACCAGAATCCGACTCCTGTGAATCTTGGAGACTCGGATTCCGTTGTGGTTGACGCTGCAACCGTCGTCGTCGAACTCGTTGTGGGACCGGATTCATCGAGGGCGTGGGCTCGTGGCGAAATTGACAACATCGTCCAAACGACGGCAAGCACCACGCCTGCAGCAATCGAGGCCCGCTTCGTGTCTCGTGAAATCATTGGCACCGCGTCAGTGTACCGACGATGTACCACAGGTTTTTGCGGGCGTGGAACTCCTAGTTCGACGCAAACGCCGCGATATGCGCTGCCGCATCGGCGGTGATCTCCGGGCAGATCATCGGAATGAGCTCGGTCGCGTGCATGGTGCCGAGCACGTTGCGGCACCTGGCATTCACTCCGGCCTGAACCAGTTTGCGGTAGAAGGCAATCCCCTCGTCGCGGAGCGGGTCACACTCATTCACGCTGATCACCGTTTGTGGGAACCCCGTCAACTCCTCAAGAGATGCCCAATACGGCCAGGCCACCGGATTGCGGTTCGTGAGGTGCTCGATGCCGTAGGCCATGGCCGGTCCGTTTCCTACGAGATTGATGAAGATCCCGTTGTTTTCGGACGTGCTGGGCAGCTCCGGTCGTGGGTATTCGCCGGCAATGAACGGACAGAGCGCATAGATCCCCTTCACGAGATCAAGGCGCCCTTCGTTCTTCAGCTGGAGACCGACGGCAAGTGCGAGATTTCCACCACCACTCTCTCCGCTCACGACAATCTTTGCTGGATCGATTCGCAGGTCCTTCGCATGCCCATGAACCCACTTCAACCCCGAGATGCAGTCGTTGAGACCCCGGGGAATGGTGCGATGTCCTCCACCGAACTCGGCTGCATCGAATTGCGGAACTCCACCATCACGACACACACTCCGTAGTGAGCGAGGATCTTCGCCCACGCGCGGTAATTGCCCATTGTGCACGACAATGAAGCCATTCCTCCACCGTGGATGTAATACACACATGGGAGAACCTTGGCACCTTCGGGTCGCACGACCTGCAGGTGAATGATGTTTCCGTCGGGCTGGGACTCGATCTTCTCGGCCCACAGCTCGAGCCCTCGAGAGGTAACAACGTCCTCCGTGTCACACAACTCCACGAGTTGACGTGTGGTCTCTGCACCTGCCAATGCTTCAGGCGTGCGTGCAGCAGCGAGTACTTGATCGCGGGACGTATATGTCGGTCCCGGACCCGTTGGCATCAGCTTGAGGATCGCGCGAACGCGAGGGTCAAGTCGTAGATCGTTGTCGGGTTCGTATGTGGTCATCGTGATCTCCTCGGACAACCCCATCATGCCACTCCGACCGACGAACACTGATGGGTCTTGAAAGCCTGAACCACCTACCAGTGCCTTGTACTTGAACGACCGACAAGGTGATTGCTGATTTTCCGTCGTTAAGGTTTCGATGTGGAATTCAAAGTTGTTGCAGCAGCGACGGGAATTCTGCTCGTTCTTGTCTATGCCTTCGGATCGGGAATCTGGGTTTCTTCCTCTCCCGAGTGGTATTCGACACTGAAGAGACCGCCTTGGCAACCTCCGAGTTCAATCTTTGGAATTATCTGGCCCTACAACTTCGTTGTCCTCGGTATCGCTTCATTTCAGGTGTCAACGTCATTGACACGGATCGAGAACATTGCTTGGTTGGTTTTCTTCGGACTGAGTATTGCTGCGGCGCTCGCCTGGGCGTATCAATTTTACATTCGGCACAACTTCGCACTTGCCACAATCGCATTAGGACTCACAGCGTTACTGACCGTTCCAGTTCTCTATCTCACCTTCAGAGCATCCTTGTTGATGGGAATTCTGCTCGTTCCCTATCAAATCTGGGTGACGATCGCAGCCACTCTTGCTTGGGGCTACTTGACCAGAAATCACGGGGCGTAGTTCCACCGAA
>RFNE01000116.1 GCA_009927375.1 Actinomycetota bacterium
CTTGCCGTCTCAACTGCGGTGTACACATCGCCATGGCTATGTGGATCGTTGGCATAGGCGCCGCCACGAACGTCACCCTGGTGCTTTGTGATGCCAGTCTCAGCGTTGACGACTGGTGCGTAGGCCCGCCGCGATGTCCAGGGGCCCGACGCCCCGTACCCGGAGATCGACGTGTAGATCAGCCGTGGGCACTCGGCGTTCGAAGCGCTCATAGTCGAGTCCGAGTCGTTTCATGACGCCAGGTCGAAAGTTTTCGACTACGACATCTGCAGAGGCGATGAGTCGAGCCGCGAGTTCGACACCAGCTGGTTTGTCCATGTCGATCGACACGTTGAGTTTGCCGACGTTTTGCTGCACGAAGTACGTCGACTGCGAGTTGATCCGCGGATAGGTGAAGCGGGTCATGTCTCCGGCGGGGGGTTCCACCTTGATGACCTGGGCACCGAGATCGGTGAGCATGCGGGTCGCATGGGACCTGACAGTACGCGGGTGAAGTCGATGACTCGAACGCCCACGAGTGGGCGAGAGTCCCGTGAGGCGCCCCGGGTCATTGGTCGTCAGTCGAGCGTGACGCCGAGTGTGCGCAAGGCGAGCGAGGAGTACAGGGCCATCCCCGTCGTCATCGCATCCTCTTCGAACATCACGCGGTTGGAGTGGTTCGGGGCAGCCGTGCGCGGGTCCTTGTTGTGCGGTGTCCCGCCGAGGAACAGCATGGCACCAGGCAACTTCTCAAGGACGTAACTGAAGTCTTCCGCGCCCATCACCGGGTTCGGCATTCGCACGACCTGCTTCTCACCGACAAGGGCCTCCGCGATGTCGAGGCCAAAGTCTGCGGATGGGACGTCGTTCACCGTGACGGGGTAACCGAGATTCACCGTCGTCTCGGCGTTGCACCCGTGTGCGGTCGCGACACCGTCAGCGACGCGCTGGATGAGTTCGTGCACCGACGATCGGGTCTTTGCTGAGATGGCGCGGATCGTTCCTTGGATGCGTGCCGATTCAGGAATGACGTTGTACGCGGTTCCTGCAACCAAGCGCGTGACGGTGACGACGGTCGGGTCGAAGATGTCGAAGCGCCGAGTCACCATCGCCTGAATAGCCTGCACGATTTCGCATGTCACTGGAACAGGGTCGAACGTCCTGAACGGCTCCGAGGCATGACCTCCCTTTCCAGTAATGACGATGTCGAATGAGTCTGACGATGCCATCACCGATCCACCCTTCGTCCCGATCATGCCGGCGGGCATCGATGAGGTGATGTGGATCGCATACGCGGCAGAAATTGGAGATGGAGTTCCGTCAGCAAGTGGTGGCACGTCGAGCAGGCCTTCATCGAGCATGTATTCGGCTCCGCCGTAGCCCTCTTCGCCAGGTTGGAACATGAACAGCACTCGTCCGGGGAGCGACGACTTTCGCTCACTCAGCATCCGCGCAGCACCAGCAAGCATCGCGACGTGTGTGTCGTGTCCACAGGCGTGCATCACGTTGTCGACCTTGGACGCGTAGTCGAGACCAGTGTCCTCGGGCATCGGGAGCGCATCCATGTCGCCACGCAACATGACCGTCGGTCCGGGCTTGTCACCGGTGAGAAGCGCGGCGATACCGCTCGTCGTCTTGTGCAACGTGATGTCGAGCGGGAGTCCATCGAGTGCTTCAAGCACGCGGTCCTTGGTCTTTGGAAGGTCGAGGCCGACTTCTGGCCAACGGTGCAGGTCTCGTCGGACCGATCGAGCATCTTCCAGCAGACCGGCAGCGTGGTCGATGACGCCAGTCGGTGTGCCGTGTCGTTCAGTCGCAGGTTGGACGGGTCGTTGAGAGGACATGTCGCAATCGTAGGCTCACGGGCCCATCTCAGCCCATGGGCGGATGGACCCCTTGGGGCGCAACGCTCACTGGGCTTTACGATGATCGGGTGCTCAGAGTCGATTTCACCATCGAGCCATTCGTCGCCGGCTCACCAGGTCGGCACGTGACGCTCGCGGTTGAGGCGGTTCGTAGGCACGGCATCGAGGTCGATTTCGGCCCGTTCGGATCATCCTTCGACATCGCACCAGAATCGATTCACACCGTGGTCAGCGAGCTTCTCCACGTGGCGTACAGCAATGGTGCGACGAATGTGAGCGTCGATGTCGTCGGGGCAGACAGTCACAACGAAGAGCCGGCGGCGTGGGAGGGAGTGGTCATCGGAGGCGTGCGCCTCCCGGCCCTTCACGGCGTCTTGAACCAAATCATCGAAAGCGTCGAACGCGAGCTCGGATCGTCACTGAAGGATCTCTCGCGAAACGACAAGCAGACTGCGATTCGCTTACTCGACGAACGCGGTGCGTTCATCCTGCGACGAGCAGTCGAGGACGTTGCTGACGCGATGGGTGTCTCGCGGATCACGGTCTACAACTATCTCAACGCGTTGCACCGGTAGGCGTCTCGTGCGTCATCATTTTGAGGTTGTTGCATTCGATGCCGATGACACGCTTTGGCACAGCGAGGAAAGTTTTCGCAAGAACGAGCGGCAGTTCGTCGATCTCGTTCGTCCCTACGTTGCGGACGGAGTTGACATCAAGTCCGCGCTCGTCGCGATCGAAGGCGCGAACCTTTCAACGTATGGCTATGGAGTGAAGTCGTTCGGGCTGTGTGCGGTCGAGGCGGCCTCACACTCTCGAACGGAACCGTTCCTCCGCAAATTCTTGAGCAAATCATTGCATCGGTGAAAGAGCACCTCACTGAACCCGTTCGCCTCTTCAACGAGGCATCTTCCGTCGTCGCTGAGGTTGCGCGTCATCGTCGAGTGATCATGATCACCAAAGGTGATCTCGTCCATCAGACGCGCAAGGTTCGAACCAGCGGTCTCGCGCATCTGTTCCATCACGTCGAGATCGTGCTCGAAAAGGACGCAGAGACTTATTCACGGGTGCTGCGGAGCCTTGGCGTCGATCCGCACACGTTCTGCATGGTCGGGAACTCACTGAAGAGCGACATCCTGCCGGTGCTGGAGATCGGTGGATTCGGCGTGCACGTGCCGTTCGAAATCCTCTGGGAGCTGGAGTCGACCGACACGATTCCTGGCGAAGGGGATCGGTGGGTCGAGTTGAGGTCCCTCGCAGACGTCCCCGCGTGGCTCGAAGAAAACGGGTAGTCGACTACAGCTTGCGCAGGTGCACTTCGGAGACTCGGTGGTCTCCACTCTTTTGCATCACGAGTGATGCTCGTGCGCGAGTGGGAACGATGTTCTCGCGCAGGTTCTTGCCATTGATCTCGCGCCAGATCGAACGAGCAACGTTGACGGCTTCTGCATCCGTGAGGTGCGCATAGTGCGTGAAGAAGCTTGCAGGATTCTGGAACACCGTCTGGCGGAGGGCGAGGAATCGGTCGACATACCAGCGCTCGATGTCGCCCTCTTCGGCGTCGATGTAGATCGAGAAGTCGAAGTAGTCCGACACGAATTCGGTGCTTTCCACGCCGGTTTGCAACACGTTCAAGCCCTCGAGGATCAAGATGTCGGGCTGACGCACCGTCATGGAGTCGTTCGGCACGATGTCGTATTCCACGTGGCTGTACACGGGTGCAGACACGGCCGGCATTCCTGCCTTCAGTTCGCGGAGGAATTGAATGAGTCGCTTGGTGTCGTAACTCTCCGGAAAGCCCTTGCGATTCATGATTCCACGCTCGTTGAGAACCGCGTTCGGGTAGAGGAATCCGTCCGTGGTGATGAGTTCCACTCGTGGATGCTCCGGCCATCGTGTGAGGAGCGCCTGCAAGATGCGCGCGGACGTGCTCTTGCCGACAGCGACGCTGCCTGCGATTCCGATCACGTATGGCATCTTCGGGCGATTGCGCCGAGGAACGTCGCAGAT
The DNA here is from genome assembly GCA_009927375.1 of Actinomycetota bacterium. Taxonomy (GTDB): domain Bacteria; phylum Actinomycetota; class Acidimicrobiia; order Acidimicrobiales; family Ilumatobacteraceae; genus UBA3006. Next base: position 3,852 of record RFNE01000116.1, read on the forward strand.
ACGCGGTGCAGATTCTGTGTCGCACTGACGTACAGGTTGAGGAGTCGCGTGAGGGGGAGATATACCGCAACGACTTCGTCGAGGTCGATCCTGTCGTTGATGCCACGTAGAGCTTCGAGGTCGCGCTCGTGCAGCGTCAATGGCGTCTGAGCACGCAGCTCGGCCCATTCCTTGCGCTCGAAGCGCAAGTAGCGGTCGGCGTCAATTGCGTCAATCATGCAGGTATTCCTAGCGGCTCCAGGGTGCAGCAGGAGATGCTGCTCCGGTGCCTCCGGTCAAGACTTCGACGCCAGTGTCCGTGACGAGCACGGTGTGTTCGAACTGTGCGGTCCGCTTGCCATCTGCGGTGACAGCAGTCCAGTCGTCATCCCACATTCTGTGCTGCCATGTGCCGAGGGTAATCATGGGCTCGATCGTGAAGGTCATTCCGGGGCGCATGACGGTGTTGTTGCGGGCGTCGTAGTAGTGCAGCACCTGAATGTCGGTGTGGAACTGTTCGCCAATTCCATGTCCGATGAAGGCCCGAACTACACCGAGCTTGTCCTGTTTTGCCCGTGCCTCGATCGCTTTGCCGATGTCGCTCAGCGGTCGCCCTGGCACAACGGCTTCGATTCCTCGCCACATGCATTCTTCCGTGACCCGAATGAGGTTGGCGTCCTGCTCGGAGATCGTCCCGACGGCAAACGTTGCATTGGTGTCACCATGAACCCCGTTGATGTAGCACGTGACGTCGAGGTTGATGATGTCGCCATCCTCAAGCACGCGCGAGTCTGGAATTCCGTGACAAATCACTTCGTTCACCGACGTGCAAACACTCTTGGGATAGCCCGAATAGTTGAGCGGGCTTGGGTATGCGTTTCGCGCAATACAGAGATCGTGAACGTATGCATCAATTGCATCCGTCGTGATGCCCGGCTTGACGAACTCGCCTGCCAGACGAAGGACTTCAGCCGCCATCTTCCCCGCATGGCGCATGCGTGAAATCACGTCAGGTGTCTTGATCGCCGACTCGTTCCATCGGCGGACCTCGCCGGATTCTGCATACGGAGGCCGGGGGATATGCGCCGGGACGGTTCGCATTGGGCTGACCACGCCAGGGAGGACCCTCCCCTCGAGCGGTTTATGGCAACGCTTGTACTTGCGTCCACTTCCACACCAGCAGGACTCGTTTGCCGCAGGGGGAATCGCAGGCGGGGAAGTCGGCGACGCGGTACTCATTCGTTTCAAGGCTACGGCTAATCAACCCACAGGACTCGGATTCAAATCACTTGCTTGTAATTCAGATGATTTCCTCGCACGAGTGGATTTGTTGAGTACGCGTCCATTTCAATCTCTCCGAAACACACATAGCACCATCGGCGGATTGGTTGCGACGAAGGAGGGGAACCGTGGATTCACGGCTCAATTCTCTTCGATCGGCATCAAGGGTGACAGAGGAGGTCGTCGGCGACCTCGAGCCCGAGCATGTCGTCTCGGAGGGTAGAAAACGATCACGATTGTCGACCACGGTTCTCGGGTCGATGCTCGTTCTGATTGGAATCGTTGGTGCAGTCGTGACGACACGAGCTGCGACTCAGTCGGTCGGAGTGATTGCTGTTACTCGTGATCTTTCGAAGGGCGAGCTCATCTCCAACGGTGACCTTCAACTGATTGATGTTCCACAAGACTCCTCCCGGCACTTCCTCAGCCGAAATCAAGTCAGCGATGTTGTTGGTGCGATGGTGGTGTCAGAAGTCAAAGCAGGTTCGCCACTCGTGCCAGCACTTCTTGTGCGACAACCGATGCTCGATTCTTCGATGGTTTTGGTGTCTGTCCCTGTCGAGATGGGGAACTTTCCTCCAATGCTTGCCGCCGGGGACGACGTCAATGTCATCGTGAGTCCCGACGCAACGATCGTCGATGCTGCCCCTCCGCGGATCGTCGCGGAGCGGCTGCGTGTCTGGGCAGTGGACCAGGAAGTCGATGGCGCCGAGACGACCGTCGTCACACTTGTCGGCGATTCGGAAGTCGCACTGGCTATTGCGGGTGCCGGCTCAGTCCATCTCGGTCTCGTGCGTTCATTGAACGAGGGCTAAAGAGAGATGGCTGACATGCGAGCCGACCTTGGAAAGCTGAGTGCACTGGTCGCCGAGCGGATCGGAAGCGAGCTTGCGGAAGAACACGTTCGACTCCGTCGCCTCGGAGAGGCTCCGTGGACGACTGACGAGGAACTGCTCTTCGCACAAACCGTTGCAATGAATGAATCCATTCGTCTGAGCAACTCGCTTGTTGTAGACGGCAAATTGGCGTTGTCCCCACCAGAGCAGGAGACATTGACGTCGATGGCCGTTGCTCATGTCCTTGGACTTGGCCGTCTCCAAGTGCTAATGGATGACGAGGAGATCAGCGACATCCATGTCAAAGGCTCGAGTCCAGTGTGGGTGAAGTTGCGCAATGGAGTGCGCGAAGAACGTGCACCAGTTGCCGATACGGATGATGAACTCATTGATCTCATTCGACGGGCGGCAACGCGCCTTGGTCGAGCGGAACGACGCTTCGATAGCGCCTCACCGGAGTTGAATTTGCAACTCCCAGATGGATCACGGCTATTCGCCGCTATGGAAGTGTCGATGAGACCAACCCTTGTCATTCGAAAGCATCAGTTCTCAATTTCTCGACTCAGCGACCTTGAGCTTCGTGGCCTTTGCGACCCACTGACCACGTCATTTCTTGCAGCCGCAGTCAGGGCGAAGCGCAACCTGATCATTTGCGGTGGAACTGGTTCGGGGAAGACGACTCTTCTGCGGAGCCTGATCAATGAGGTTGGTCGGTTTGAGCGGATCGTGACGATCGAGGACGCATATGAGCTCGGGATTGATCGTTTTGAGGACCTCCATCCCGATCACGATGCACTCCAGGCCGGCCAGCGAACATTGAAGGGAACGGCGAAATCACATTGGTGGATTTGACCCGAATGGCGCTGCGTATGGATCCTGACAGGGTCATTGTTGGTGAAGTACGAGGAGCCGAAGCGTTCCCAATGTTGCTTGCCATGAGTCAAGGGAACAACGGCTCAATGTGCACAATGCACGCTGACTCGGCACGCAGCGTCTTCCCCAAGTTGGCTGCGTATGTCTCAATGGCGTCTACCGGGTTGCCGGTCGAGACGATTAATACCTTGATTGCAAGCGCCGTTCATTTCGTCGTCCATATCGAACTCATCGCAGGCGTCCGACAAATCAAGTCAATTCTTGAGGTTGTCGATGCAGATGGTTCGACGATCATCTCAAACGAAGTCTTTTCACGGAGTCGTGAAGGTCGATCACGCTCATTCTCTTCTCTTCGTCAGACGAGTCGCGCCCTGTTACTTGAGCACGGCTTTGATGCACCCGGAGCAACTCCATGATTCTTCTTGCGATGGCAGCAAGCTTTGGTTTTTGTGCACTTGGGATCCTCCTCATTGTGCTCAGGCCCAGATTTAGGCGTCAGGCGAGCAAAGTTGTCGTGAGATGGAACGCGCTGAGGACTCTTGCACTTCCCGCTCTCACTGGAGCTCTTGGGTGGTGGCTCTCTGGTTTGGTGGCAGTTGGACTAGTGGCATTGGTTGCGTCCTTCTTGCTGGTACGGAAAGGTACGCAGCATCGTCCACTCCGCGACGAGCGCTTGTTCGTCGATGCACTTGCAACGTGGACCGAACAGCTTCGCGACACCCTCGCTGGTTCACATGGGCTCGAAGAGGCCATCTTTGCTACCGCTGAGAGGGCTCCACGGATCATTCAACCTGAGGTGCAACGCCTTGTTGCATACATGACATATGGCTCTACAGCTCAAGGGCTGCGCCAATTCGCGGACGACCTTGATCATCCAACGGCTGACTTTGTTGTTTCAGCCCTTCTAACCGCTACCCAGTACCAAGCGAGAGACCTTGTCACCTTGCTATCTCACGTCGCAGATTGTGCGCGAGATGAGGGGAAGATGCGATCTCGGGTCTGGGTGAGCAGGGCGCGCACAAGAAGCTCTGTTCGAATCATCATCGGCGTCGTCGTTGTCTTTGTCGGAGGGCTCTTCATATTTAGCGCGGACTACTTGTCGCCCTATTCGAGTGTCAATGGTCAAATCTTCCTCACATGTATTGGAGTCGTCTTTGCGACGTCATTTGCTCTGATGAAGCGAATGTCGGAAGTGGTAATGCCGGAACGGTTCGTGAAGAAGCGGGTTACAGGATGATCGGCAACTCCTTGCTCTGGACAATGATTTCGTTGGGTCTGTTGTTCGTAATTCGACCGCAGGTTGCAGACAACTTGTGGAGCCGCGCAACTGCATGGACCAGCTATCTGAATTCACGCATTAGAGCAGTGTTCTGCGCAAGCACGAGAGCAATCTCCAGATCTGTGAAGTGTCGGCTGACGAGATGACAGTTCGCAAGGCAATGTATTCTTTCGGTTCCGGTCTTGGTGGGATCGCAATAGTTGCCATTGTTGGCAACTCATTCCCAGCGTCGTCAGGGATTTTGGTTGTCGCACTTGTAATGGCGATGCTCGGATTGGGCTTTATCTATCCCGATCTCGTGCTCCAGAAAGAAGCAGGCCGAAGGCGAAAGTCTTTCCGCTATGGATTCTCAAGTTTCCTTGACCTCGTGACGGTACTTCTTGCAGGAGGGTCGGGAATCGAATCGGCCTTATTGATGGCAAGTGAGACCGGGGATGGACAGACGTTCGAACAGATTCGCAAGAGTTTGCGCCGTTCGCAAGTGGCTCGGACCTCACCATGGGATGAACTCGCAGATCTCGGACGCCGCTTCGGAATAGACGAGATCGTTGAAGTAGCGGGGAGTGTGGAACTCGCGGGACGTCACGGAGCGCGAATCAGGGACACACTCGTTGCACGTGCTGCAACGCTTCGGCATCGACAGCTGAGCGAAATTGAGGCAGAGGCGGCTGCCGCCACAGAGCGAATGGGGATGCCGATGGTGCTCCTCTTCATCGGATTTATCAGCCTTGTTGGCTATCCCGCAGTAGTGGAGATGCTTCAGGGTTGGTGAAGCAAGAAATCAACACGAAAGGAAACATCAATGAAATCAATCGGACAACACTTTCAGTACTACTGGATTCGGTTTACGGCGTCTCGGGAGCGGGATCTCGAACGTGGCGAGGTCAGTGCCACGACCGTTGTCATGGCTGCTGCTCTCATCGCTCTGGCGATTGCCGTCGGAGCGACTATCACGGCCCGTGTGCGCGACAAGGCTGACAGTCTGGACCTCGGCTGAAATGAGGCAGGAGCGTGGTGAAGTGAGCGCCGAATCGGTGATCATCGTGCCGGTCGTGTTCTTTGTGCTCCTCCTTGGGGTTCAAGCAACCACGCTTTCCATGCAGCCAACATTGCGACTGCTGCCGCGGCACAAGGAGCGGCGGCAGCAGCCGCAAGTGGTGCAAGTGAACTTGATGGTGAACGGGTGGCGTCGATTTCCGTTGCCGAACTCGGCGGAAGTTTGAGTTCGCCTCCAGAGGTCAAGATGCGATCTGACTGGGTCGAAGTCACCGTCCACATTGCGATTCCACAGATCATCCCGGGTTTCCCCGTGTGATTGAAAGGAACGTGACCGAACGGAAAGAGCGATTTGTAAAGGAGTTGGACCGATGAGACATGAGCAGGGTTCGGTGACGGTTGAAGCTGTACTTCTTGCTCCCGTTCTGGCCATCGGATTTCTTTCAATCGTGTACGGCAGTCGGCTCGTTGCTTCATCTCAAGCAGTCCAACTTGCGGCCGATCATGGAGCGCGGACGGCCTCGACTGTTCGCTATTCGAAGATGGATGAAGTAGGCGTGGAAGCTGCACGTCTCTACCTTGATGAATATCGGTCAGGCTGTAGTGACGCAAGGGTAAACGTTGCGGTGGATCAAGAGTCCGATCGACCTTCTGTGCTTGTCGAAGTCGAGTGTGAAGTAGACACAAGCGGACTTTCATTTCTTGGGCTCGTGCCAAAGACGCTTAGGGCCCATTCGATTGAAGTCGTCGATGTTTGGCGAGCGAATGAATAATGAGTTCGACTGAATCAGGATCCATCACGGCTTTCGTGCTCGGCCTCCTCTCGGTATTCATCGCGTGCATGGCACTTGTGGTGGATGGGGGGAACGTGTTTCCAATTATCTTGCGCATGCTGACATCGCTGAGAACGCAGCCCGATTTGGGAGCCAAGAAGTGACGTCGTTGAGAAGTGGTGACCCCCTTGCTTCATCGCGATAGAGCATCGCGAGCTGCGCACAGCTACCTCGAGCGCCATGGAGTATCGGGCACTGTGACAGTCGAGGACAACGTTCTGACAGTGCACGTCTATGGGGACGTTCAATTCGTTTTGCTCAAACTCATTGGTTTGTCGTCAACAACAGTCGCGGTCAAACGAAGTGCAGAGCCGGTCGTCCAATGAAGCGCGCAATTCTCCTCAGTGTTTTGCAGATTGTTGGAACACCACTGACCCTTGTAGCAACTGGGCATACTCCGCAGAGGTACGTGAAGCTCCTTGGCAATCCGCAGACTTCAAGTGAAGGTCTTCAGGCCCTTGGGGTTCTCGCCATCTGGCTGGTGTGGGTATGGGGAGTGGTCTCTGCAGTAGCAGCGCTCAAAGCTGCGCAAAGGATGGGAGTTGTCAGTCCCAGCCGCATGATTCCAACGCACATCGCCATGTCTGCTGCGGCGCTTGTTGGAGCGCTGGATTGGGGAACAAGTTCTGAGGACGAAGGATCAATTGAAGTTGTCGAATCTCAACCTCGGGTAAGTAGTGAGTCGCGACAAGTTGATGTGAATCTCCCAAGCACTGCGATGACTATCTTGGCTGGATTTCTCCTCCGCCAAGTGCAGCTGAACATCCAGAAG
>RFNE01000303.1 GCA_009927375.1 Actinomycetota bacterium
GGTCTGACCGAAAGTGACATTGAAAAGCTCGTCGCCTACCTTCTGACGTTGAAGTAATCGGAGAACACCATGGCCATCATTGAGCGTCCAACGACAGCGGTGAGCGAACTGCAGGTTGCTGCACCAGCGATCCCGTCAACTGCACTCGGCGCACTCAAGCGACCGGTTACGACCACGGGCTGGCGTTCATGGGTGTTCACCGTCGACCACAAGAAGCTCGGCATCATGTACTCGGCGACCGCGCTGTTCTTCTTCATCGTTGGTGGCCTCGAGGCCGTTCTCATCCGTCTCCAGCTCGCAGCCCCGAACGGCAAGGTACTGAACGCAGACCTCTACAACCAGATGTTCACGATGCATGCCACGACGATGGTGTTCCTCTTCGTGATGCCGATGGCTGCGGGACTTGCGAACTACTTCGTGCCGTTGCAGATCGGCGCGCGAGATGTTGCCTTCCCACGCATCAACGCGTTCGGCTTCTGGGCGTTCCTCTTCGGTGGAATCTTCCTCAACCTCGCGTGGTTCCTCGGTGGAGCAGCCGACGGCGGCTGGTTCATGTATGCACCGAACTCGGGTCCGGTGTTTTCGCCGAGCCATGGAGTGGATTTCTGGGCGCTCGGTCTCCAGATCACCGGTATCGCTTCATTGACCGGCTCGATCAACCTCATCGTCACGATCCTCAACATGCGTGCACCCGGCATGAAGCTCATGCGCATGCCGATCTTCACGTGGATGCAGCTCGTCGTTCAGTTCTTGTTGGTGTTCGCGGTGCCGGTCATCACGGTCGCGCTCTTCCTCCTGTCATTCCAGCGAAACTTCGGAGCGACGTTCTTCAATGTCGAGGCCGGAGCGGATCCGCTTCTTTGGCAGCACTTGTTCTGGATCTTCGGCCACCCCGAGGTGTACATCTTGATCCTTCCGAGTTTCGGTGTGATCTCCGAAGTGCTGCCAGTGTTCTCCCGTAAGCCGCTGTTCGGTTACCCGTTCGTGGTGTTCTCTGGTGCAGCGATTGGTTTCGTGGGTTGGGGCGTGTGGGCCCACCACATGTTTGCTTCTGGACTCGGGCCCGTGTCGGTGGCGGTGTTCTCCGTCGCGACGATGGCGATCGCAGTTCCGACGGGCGTGAAGATCGTCAACTGGACGATGACGCTGTGGGGAGGCAAGTTGGTCTTCACGGTTGCAATGAAGTACGCCGTCGCACTCATCGTGCTGTTCACGATTGGCGGACTGTCGGGTGTGACTCACTCAGTCGCACCATCTGACACTCAGCAGACCGACACCTATTACATCGTCGCCCACTTCCACTACGTGTTGTTCGGTGGAGCAATCTTTGGACTCTTCTCGGGCTTCTACTACTGGTGGCCGAAGGTGTTCGGCAAGTTGTTGAGCGAAAAGATCGGTAACTGGAGTTTCTGGCTGATGGTGTTCGGAATGAACATGACGTTCGGCCCGATGCACATCCTTGGTCTGCAGGGTCAGCCACGCCGTATGTACATCTGGACAGAGGCTCGCGCCGGTGAAGGTTTCTTCAACCTCGGCTTCTGGAACACCGTCGCGTCGATTGGTTCGTTGATCCTGTCGCTCGGCATCCTGCTCTTCTTGATCAACGTCGTCGTCACGACACGGAAGGGACAGGTTGCCCCTCTCGATCCGTGGAACGCACGCAGCCTCGAGTGGATGACGTCGAACCCACCGAAGGAGCACAACTTCGACAGCATTCCGACGGTGTCGCATCTTGATGAGTTCTTCCATCGCAAGTACAAGGAGAACGAAAACGGCGAGATGGTCCAGGTGGCCACGGCCGAAGAGATCGTTGCCGAGCTCGAGAAGAATGCGGATGCTCACATCCACATGCCGTCCCCGTCGTATTGGCCGATCATCCTTGCACTCGGACTTCCCGTCACTGCATTTGGCGTGATCTATTCGATTCCCGTCGCAGTCGTCGGAGGCCTCATCATCCTTCTCGGTATGTACGGGTGGGCACTTGAGCCTTCCACTGCACCAGATGACGACATCGATCCGCCAACGAGTTCGTCAAAGGAAGTTGCCCATGTCGGCTGACGCTGCAGCACATCACACGTCAACCGGCTTGTCCAACGTCAAGTTGGGCATGTGGTTGTTCCTCGGTTCCGAGTGCCTGCTCTTCGGAGGGCTGATCTCGACGTACATGCTCTATCGCGGGCGAGTGGGCGAGGGCCCGACTCCGTCGCAGGTGTTCGACATCCCGTTCACGTCGGTGAGCAGTTTCGTGCTCCTCATGAGTTCGCTCACCATGGTTCTCGCCGTATCCGCGGCCCACAAGAACGACGATCGGAACATGCGCCTATGGCTCGCAGTGACGGGACTACTTGGAGCAACCTTCGTCGGCGGCCAGGTGTATGAGTTCACTGCGTTCTACAACGAAGGCATGGGTTTCACGACCAGTCTCTTCAGCTCAAGTTTCTTCGTGTTGACCGGTTTCCACGGTGTTCACGTCACGGTCGGAATCATCATGTTGATGTCGCTCGTCGGCATTCTGAAGCGGAGCAAGGTACCTGGCAGCAAGTCTGAGACCGTCGAAATGATCGGGCTCTACTGGCACTTCGTCGACATCGTTTGGATCATCATCTTCACACTCGTCTACCTGATTCCCGCATGACCATGGCACACGACACCACCACTCACGACACAGAGCACGGCATGTCGAATGCCGGTTATGTGCGCATCGCCGTCATCCTTGCCGCGATCACGGCACTCGAAGTCTCGACCTACTACGTGGATTTTGGACCGTTCTTCATGCCGGCGTTGATGATCATGATGGTCGTCAAGTTCTTGATGGTCGTCAGCTACTTCATGCACCTGAAGTTCGACAATCGACTCTTCTCGTGGTTGTTCTATGCAGGTTTGATCCTGGCGATCACCGTCTACGTCATCGCGTTGTCGACGTTTAAGTTCTTCGTTTCGTAGACGACCCCGAGCTGGTGATCCCCGTGTTCGCCGAAGCCGCAAACCTCGATCTGAGTCCGTGGCGTTTCCAGTCGCACCTTGAAGTGTGGGTTCTGATCGTTGCGTTGATCGCGAGCTACGTCTACGCAATTCGGGTTCTCGGACCTCGCATCGTCGACAAGGGGACGGTCGTTTCACGTAAACAGGCGTGGGCGTTCGTGGCCGCAATCGGTTTCCTGTGGTTTGCATCGGATTGGCCGATCCATGACATCTCCGAGGAGTACCTGTACTCGGTGCACATGTTCCAGCACATGGTGCTGTCGTATTTCGTGCCACCGCTCGTGCTGTTGTCGATTCCGCGCTGGCTGTATGACGTAGCAATCGAGAAGAGTTCGGTCGGTCGTTCGTTCGATTCGCCACGAAACCAGTTGTTGCGGGCCTCTTCTTCAACGTCGTCGTGATGATCACGCATATTCCAGCTCTCGTGAACCAAAGTGTTTCGAACGGACTGTTGCATTACACACTGCACGTGCTGGTAGTAACCGGTGCACTCCTCATGTGGAGCCCAGTGTGTGGGCCGATCATTGAGCGCCGACTGAGCTATGGCGGGCAGATGATCTATCTGTTTCTGATGTCCGTCGTTCCGACCGTGCCCGCAGCATGGCTCACCTTCGCGGAGGGAGTCGTCTACAAGCACTATGACATCCCGGTCCGCGTGTGGGGACTCTCGGTTACGACTGATCAGCAGCTTGCCGGTGCAATCATGAAGACGGGAGGAAGTATCTTCCTCTGGTCGATCATCGTGTTCCTCTTCTTCCGACGGTTCATCGGGCGATTCTTCGTCGAGCAGACCTACAAGAAGCCTGATGACACGCTCACCTTCGAGGCCGTTCGTGCGGAATTCGAGAGGGTTCCAGCGGCCCGCGAGCCCGACTAACTTTCAGCTGACCAGCGGAAGAGCCGCGACGCTGCGATCGGAGCGATCGTGCTCCAGCCGAGAAGAACGAACCATGACGTGAGAGGTGCTGTCGTTCCCGCGAGGTGGTCCCGCAGAATTTCGGCCAGTGGCTGGGCGGGGAACCAACGGCTCACTGCAGTGATCTGGTTGGGCATCGATTCAGAATCGATGATCATCCCGCTCGTGAGGAGAAGGACGAGATAGAGCCCGTTCTGCGCAGCAAGGTTGATTTCGGCGCGCAGTCGTCCCGACAGCGCAAGGCCGATGCCCGAAAAGGCGAGCGTTCCGAGGAGCACGCCACCACCAGCACCGATGACACCGGAGAACGTGGCCGACCAACCCATGAGTGAGCCAGCGATGCAGATGAGGACGATTTGAAGGATTTCGACGAGGACGATGGAGAGTGCCTTGGCGGCGATGAGTCGCGTCGTGCCGAGCGGAGTGAGCCCGAGACGGGTGAATACTCCGTACGACCGTTGGAATCCCGTTGATATCCCGAGGCTGACCATCGATGTCGACATCACGGAAACCGCGAGTATTCCTGGCACGAGAAAACTCAATGGGTCGCCAGAGCCGGTGGGCAAGACGTCGACGGTGCCGAAGAAGACAAGCAGGAACACGGGAATTCCAAGAATGAGGAGAAGTTGTTCACCGTTGCGAAGCAACATCCGAAGTTCGGTTTTCAACTGCACCAGAACGAGCTTCATGAGGATGCTCCCCGAACGATCTGGCGATAGATCGCCTGAATTCCGCTCGTAACTCGGAGGTCACGGAGCTCTGACCCGAGCGACGTGACCGCGTGACTGAGGTTGGATACGACCGATGACGGGCCAAACGCGACATAGTCCGAACCTGACTTTTCGATGGAGACACCAAGTTCGGTGGACAGAGCCTGAACGTCGATGGCAGGTTCGGCACGAAAGCGAATTTCAACGGTGTCGCTGGCAGCGTCCTTCAGCGTGCGATCGGCTGCGATCCGTCCAGCATTGAGCACGATCACTCGGTCTGCATACGAATCAATTTCAGAAACATCGTGAGTCGAGATGAGTACTGCACAGCCGTTCGCCGCGAGCTGACGAACGATGTCGGCAATTGCGTCTCTACCTTCAAGGTCGACGCCACTCGTCGGCTCGTCCGAGGAAGGCGATTGTGGGTCGCGCGCTCAATGCGAGTGCGAGTGCGAGACGCTGTCGTTCTCCGCCTGACAGTGTGCGCCAGGACGATCGACGTCGGTGGCCGAGGCCGACCACTTCAAGGAGTTCGTCAGCATCTTGACCACGTTGATAGAGGGCGCAATAGTCGGCGATCGTTTCGTGCACTCGGGCGGCAGGGTAGATCCCTCCGGATTGCAACATGACGCCGAGTGGAGGGGTGATCTCGCCTCGGTCCGACCACGGGTCTTTCCCAGCGAGACGAATCGAACCTGACGTTGCTGTCCGGATTCCTTCGCAGGCTTCCATCAACGACGTCTTCCCCGCCCCATTGGGTCCGAGGAGCGCTGTCACCGACCCGTAGTCGAGCGACAACGACACATGGTCGACCGCGGTAACCGATCCGTATCGAATGACCAAGTCCTCGACGACGACGGCCCGAGGAGTGTGCTGCACATCTCTACAGTAGGCAGGCGCGCGGGCGGCCCATCGGACCGTACCGCTAGCCTGAACATTCTGTGATTGACCTCAGACAACTGCGAAACGACCCCGATGGGGTGCGAGAGCTGATGTCGCGACGGAACAAGCCTGAGTTGGTTGACGAACTTGATCATGCGCTCCGACTAGATGTTCGCCTCCGAGACATCACTGCAGAACGTGACGGAATTCGCGCAAAGGTCAACGAGGTTTCGAAGAACGTTGGTGCGCTCCGCAAGTCGGGCGATACGACCGCTGCTGAAAAGTTGATGGCAGAGAGCCGCGAACTCGGCGACAAAGAGGTCTCGCTCGCAGGGGAGTACGAGGAAGTCAGCGCAGCACTTCGAGATGTCTTGTTGCGTCTGCCCAACGTCCCACACCCCGAAGTGGTGCAGGGTGTTGGTGACACCGAAAATCCGGTCATCAAGGGTCCTGTCAACATGCCGAGCACCTTCCCTGAACACCAGCGGGTGGCCACTGGGATACCGCGACGGCACTTGGGATCCTCGACAACGAGCGCGCGGTGAAGATCAGTGGCGCGATGTTCACGATGCAACGCGGGGCCGGTGCAACGCTCGCTCGCGCACTATGTCAGTACGCATTGGACATGAATGCAGATGCGTTCGAAGAAATTCGACCCCCGTCTCTCGTCACGACGGCGACCTTGACCGCTACGGGTCAGCTGCCAAAGTTCGCTGACGATGCCTACTCGATAGAGCGCGACGACCTCTGGTGTATCCCGACAGCCGAGTCCTCACTCACTTCTATCCACGCCGGCGAAGTGTTGGCAGAAGAGGATCTTCCCGTTCGCTATATGGCTCACACTTCGTGTTATCGCCGCGAAGCTGGATCTGCAGGACGTGACACACGCGGGATGTTGCGCGCACATGAGTTCGACAAGGTTGAGATTCTTTCCGTTGCGACGCCTGAGCAGGCTCCGAAGATGCTCGACGAGCTGCTTCAGCGAGTGGAAAGAGCAATCGCGGGTCTTGAGCTGCCGTATCGGATCATTGAGATCTGTACCGGTGATATGGGTCAGAGCCATCACCGCAGCTTCGATGTCGAGGTGTACGCCCCTGGCTGCGACAGCTGGCTAGAGGTGAGCTCGGTGTCCTGGTTCAGCGACTATCAAGCTCGCCGTGCCGACATTCGATTCAAGCGAACTGGGCAGAAGGGCACGGAAGTCGCTCACACCTTGAACGCATCTGCACTCGCAGTTCCGCGCGTGTGGGCAGCAATCGTCGAGAACTTCCGCGAAAGCGATGGTTCGGTGACGATTCCGAAGGCACTTCATCCGTACATGCGTGGCCTGACTCGCATCAGTAAGTAGGTGCCGTGTGACCCTGCGGGATCGCCGAATCCAATACGAGACAGCAGGACTCGATCGCGCCGATCTGCTCGACGACCCGATCGAGCAATGGCATCGCTGGTACGAACAGGCGAGTGATGCGGGTGTCAGTGAACCGCATGCGATGACGGTGTCGACGATCGGCGAGGACGGTACGCCTGACTCCCGAGTCGTGCTGGCGCGCGACGTCTCATCGGATGGGATTGCGTTCTACTCGAACTATCAGAGTGCAAAGAGCCGGCAACTGGATTCGGACCCTCGAGTATCGGCGGTGTTTGCGTGGCTCGATCTGCATCGACAGGTTCGTATTCGAGGATCCGTTGAACGGTTACCGACTGCGAAGAGCGACGAGTACTTTGCCTCTCGTCCGCGCGAGTCACAGATCGGTGCGTGGGCGAGTCCACAGTCTGAGGTGATCAATAATCGGGAAGTGCTTGATGAGTCGTTCAGGCAGTTTGCTGACCAATTCTCCGGAGGTCCAGTGCCACGGCCACCGCACTGGGGTGGGTGGCTGATCGTTCCCAGGGAATTCGAATTCTGGCAAGGTCGACCGAACCGACTGCACGATCGTTTTCGCTATCGACGAAGCGGAGATTCGTGGACGATCGAGCGCTTAGCGCCCTGAACCCCACGTCAGGATGCTGTCGGTCAGTGCATCGATGAGACGTGTTGTGTGCGGAGAGAGTTCGTCTTCATCCCAGTCCCACCACAGTGGGCTCTGACCACGAACGCGAGGAGGGAGTTCGATCTGCACACCTGCCTGGGCAACCAGGTTGACCGGATTCCGTGGGTGCTGACCCGCAAGGTCAGTCGGGATCCGCTCAAGGTTGTCGCAGACGTCGTATGCCGGAAGTGCGGTGGAGAGGTGCTGAGCGATGTGACGTGCGAGCGTCCGATGGCGACCGCCGAGCAAGATGCTCGTGAAGAAGCCCTTGCGGCCGTAGCCATGGAGCGTGACGACGGTGTGGACGTGATCCAGGAAGCCTTGGAGCTGAGCAGAGTGGGATGGATCGATGTGGTGTGATGCGACGTGCCACTTGAGGGCTGCGGGCTGATGGATCCCGTAGTACGAGGAGTTCGTTCGTTCGGCGACTCGTTGACCGATGACATCAGTCAGCTCTTCGAGACCGCCACCGTGGTACGCCATGATGCCGAAAGTGCTCCGAAGCTCGCATACCTCTTCGACTTCCGGATGCTGAAGGAGTTCACGAAGTGTCATGTGGTCGAACGTTCCGACCTGGCTCGTCGGGCCATGATCAATGCGACGGCGAGCACTGCAAACATGATTGCTGCGAGGCCCCGACTTCCGATGTCCTGCAGCATTGTGGCAAATCTGGACTGTGCGTTTTCGATTCGTGAAGCGAGTGGTCCGAGTGTGGAGCGTTCACTGATGGCGACGAACCAATACCAACTGAGGTAGAGGCCGGTGAGAACCATGAAGATCGCCGACAACTGACTGATGAACGGGAGGACTTTGCGAATCGAGATCACAAGCCCTTGTCGTGCAAGACCAAGCAGAACAGTGAGCACGGTGACGAAAAGCGACATCCCGAGTCCGTAGAGAACGACGCTGATGACCCCCGACGCCACACCGTGTGTCGCGAAGGAGCCAAAAATTGCAGTCGTGAGAAAACCAATCGTGCAACCGATCGAGGCAACTGCGTAGATCACGCCATAGACGAACATTGATTGTGTCGTTCGATCGAGTTGTCGCGGGCTCTGAGGCACCGCAAACTTCGGTTTCCAGCCGAAGAGCATCCTGATGCCGACGACAACAAGTCCAAGTCCAATAACAAGTGCTAAGTACTTGGCGTTCTGTTCAATCCACTGGGTGAAGACACGTGACACCACGCCGACAACGAGGAAGACTGCGAGAAAGCCACTGGAAACACTGAGGCCGATTCGCACCGATCGCCGAATCGACGACGTCGGAGTTTCATTCACGTCATCGATCCCGAGGAAGTAGATGAGGTAGTTGGGAAGCATCGCAAACCCGCATGGATTGACGGCCGCGAGCACGCCGAGCATGAAGCTGTAGGCGAAGTTTCCGGACAGATGCACGTCTAGAGGCTAAACCATTGGCGAAGTCGACCGACCAAGTCGGACTCTTCAAGTTCCCCCGCCACTTGATCGACGATCGTTCCGTTCTCGTCAATGAACATCGTCACTGGTGCTGTTGCGACGCCAAGTTCGCGCGCAAGGCTTCCGTTGTTGTCGAAGACGAGGTCGTAGGTGACGCCATAGCGATCTGCGAACTCGCGTGCGACTTCAGCGGAGTCGTTGAGGTTTACGCCAATGAATCTCACCTTTGGCGCAAACTCAGTTGCGGTTGCCGCGAGAAGCGGCATTTCTCGTCGACACGGCTCGCACGTGGAGTACCAGAAGTTGATGACCAGAGGTTTGCCGATCCAGTCGGCGCTGGAGATCGACTCGCCGCCCTCGCTCACGACATCGACCGGTGGAAGCGCCCTTCCCACGACCGATTCATTCGTCGAAAGTTGTGGGTAGGGCACTTCTCCCGGAGTCGTCAGGCGCGCATCAACGGTGTTTTGTGACTGACGGCTGATGGCCCATCCACTCACTGCGCTGACGGCGACGACGGCGATGACGAGCTTGATGAAATGCCGTCGGATGAATCGCAGCGCAGGCACCGGATCAGGCTACCGAGAGCACCTTGCCGTGTTTCTGGCGCGCTGTTGGTCGGAGGTGGAGTGGGATCGGCACCTCTTCGACTTTGGCGACAGCAACCGTTCGAGTGACGGGTCGTCCACGAGGTCGCTTGGTCTCACAGATGCGTCCGTCTTCGAGGAGCTCTCCACCCCACACACCCCACGGCTCCGCTCGATCAAGGGCGGCAGTGAGGCAGTCTTGGCGACTCGAGCACTTCGCACAGATCGCCTTGGCGCGTTGAACGTCAACGTATTCCTCGGAGAAGAACAGGTAGGAGAGCGTTCCGTTCCCGTCGCTGCAGCGCAGCGGCGACAGGACAAGCTCGTCCTGTAGGTCGGTGAGTGTGATGGTCATGGTGGTTCC
Organism: Actinomycetota bacterium; assembly: GCA_009927375.1. GTDB lineage: Bacteria > Actinomycetota > Acidimicrobiia > Acidimicrobiales > Ilumatobacteraceae > UBA3006. The sequence goes on from RFNE01000303.1 coordinate 9,890, forward strand.
TTTCTGTTGTTGCGTTTGGCTTCACGTCGGAGATCGTGGGGGGAAATGAAAAAGGCCGCTGGGTTCTCCCAGCGGCCTCTCGGCGATCTCCGACGTGAAATCTGTTTACGTCGTGAGCCCCAAGAGGCCTTGTCGGGGGCGCTTCGTAAAGCCCTGGTAATAGGTTGCGAAGGTTGCCATTGCGTCGCGCCACATCGGAGATGCGTTTACGCGCGCGTCAGCACCAACTACGCCTGACATCAGGGAGCGGTGAATTGACAACATGGGTCTTTCAGGAAATCACCTTTGCCCGCTGATTGCAAGCGAATTACCGAAAAAGCGTTCTTTCCCTTGTCTGGGTAGGGTTTGACGGCATGTGGCAGCCCGCTATTCCCGTCCCGCTGCCGGCGGTCGGCCGACGATTTGGCGCCGATCGCAGGGTGCGGTTGGGTGACGTCACGCCGAAGGGCCGTCTGCGGCTGGACGCTACGGCGCGGTACTTACAGGACATCGCCAATGATGACGCGGTGGATGGTGCGTACAGCGACGTCCATGGCTGGGTGGTACGTCGAACCGAGATGTGGGTCTATGACTTCCCGGTGTACATGCAGGACGTCTCTCTCACGACGTGGTGCGGCGGCTATGGCTCTCACTGGGCGGAACGGCGAACGACGATCCGCGGAGCATCTTCCGGGCACATCGAGACGGCCGCGCTGTGGGTGCATGTGGACCTGAAGAGCCTGAAGCCGTCGCCATTGCCAGCAGACTTCGTTCCTCTCGTCGACGAGGCAAGTGGTGGACGAAAGATCCGTGCGAACCTCGTTCTCGGCAAGGAGCTTCCTTCGCTGTCGGAAGATGGTGCCAAACGTCAGGTGTGGCCGACCCGCTTCGCCGACTTTGATGCGGTCGGGCATCTGAACAACGCCTCGTATTGGATCGCGGCCGAGGAGTACCTCTCGGCACATGGCGACCTGCGTGCACCACTTCATGTAACCGTTGAACACCATCTCTCGGTCGATCCCGGTCAGGGCATCGAAATCGTGACCCAGGAACTACCGGGACGAGTGGTGCTTCGACATGTTCTTGGTGGCGATCGAGTTGCGGCGTTAACCCAGATCGTTCGACTCGACCAGAAGTAGATAGCGGGTGACGATCGACCTCGCAATCGCGATCGCAGGCTTGTTCGTTGGCTTGGTGAGCATTTTTCCCGCGCGATTGAAACGGAGATCCGGATCAGTCGGTTTCGATTCGGTGTCGATCATCATTCCAGCTCGTAATGAAGAGCGGAACATTGGCAAAGCCATTGCGTCGATCCGAGCCGTGCTCGGTGGTGGTGTCGAAGTGATTGTCGCTGATGATCATTCTTCAGATCGAACGTCGGCCGAGGCAGCTATCCACGGAGCGACCGTCATTTCCGTCGATGATCCACCGCAGGGATGGGCAGGGAAGCCACACGCATGTTGGCAGGGTCAACAGCGAGCGAGTGGCCGAATCCTGGTCTTCATGGATGCCGATGTCCGGCTTGGGACGAACGCACGGGAATCATTGATTGATGCAGTGGTGCAAGTTTCCCAAGATCCAAAGTCCATGGTGAGTATGCAGCCATGGCACACACCGGTTCGATCGCGAGCATTTCGCAATGCTTTTCAATGTGGTGAGCGTGATGGCGAGTCGGTGTCGAGGACTGTGGGTTGCTCGACGACCACTTGCATTCGGACCTCTCATCGTTTGTGATGCTGCGGCGTATCGAGCACTTGGCGGACATGGACACCAGTCGGTTCGTGGTTCGATCATCGAAGACGTGGCTCTCGGGAAACTTTTCGAACGTGGTGTAGTCAATGTGGGTTCGAAGAACAGCGTGACGTTTCGAATGTACGACACGGGGCTTCGGGGAGTCTTTGAAGGATTTGTCAAGAACTTCGCCAGCGCTGGACTGAATTCCTCGGTGATTGCGCTCGTTGGGGTGGTGACGTGGTTCGTCTTTCTGTGCTCGCCACTCGTGGTTGGGGTGGTGATGTATCC
>RFNE01000355.1 GCA_009927375.1 Actinomycetota bacterium
CCGACAGAACTAGCGTTGGGGCGTGCGCTCGCGACTGTTCGTCCTGTTTGCCGCGCTCTGCTTCGCCACGACCGGCACGTCGCGCGAACTTGGTCCAGACTCAGCGACATCACTCGGCGTCGCATTCATTCGCTTCGTCGTTGGAGCACTCGCACTATGGGCACTCACCCAAGTGTTCGCAGAGCGACTGCCCATCAGCAACAGACTCCAGTTCATACATGGATCCTCGCTGGCGCAGGTCAAGCGCTCTACGGCGCGACGTTCTTTGCTGCGGTGCGCTCGACGGGGGTTGCAATCGGCACTGTTGTCGCGCTCGGAAGCGCACCCCTGATCACCGGAGCGCTGTCGTTCGTGATGAATCGATCCCGACCATCGCTCCGCTGGCTCGGCGCCACCGCACTTGCAATCGTCGGTATCTCGATGATCGTCTCGAGCGACGCATCAAGCGATGTTTCGACAACCGGCATCCTCTTTGCGCTGTGTGCGGGGCTGGGATATGCGATCTTTGCACTTGCAAGCAAGAATCTTGTCGAGACGGGCATGCCCTCCAACGCGATCATGACGAGGGTCTTTGCACTTGCGGCGCTCTTCCTCTCTCCAGCGCTGTTCTTCGTCGACGTCTCGTGGGTCGCATCATCGAGCGGTGTCGCACTCGCGCTCTGGCTCGGAGTCGTCACCGTCGCCCTCGCCTACTGGGCGTATGCGCATGGCCTCAAGCAACTCAAGCCGCGTGAAGCAACCATGCTCACGCTCTTCGAACCCGCAGTCGCAACCGTTCTTGGCGCGGTCGTCCTCGATGAGCGGCCGAGCACGATCGCCTGGATCGGCATCGCAGTCGTTGCAGCGGCGATTCTGATCGAAACGCTCACTGCAGACGGAATCCGCATCGTCCCACTCGCAGAGCACCCTCATCTGTGGCGCGAAGCAGCGAGATGGAGCTTCGATGCCTGGCGCCACGAGTTCCCCCACGACACCGAACAGACCTACCTCGACCAATATGCACGCGCCGCCAATCCGTCTGGTCGCCTCATCGAGGTTTATGCGGCACTCGAACGCAACGAGTCCCTTCGCGGACTCGCCACCCTCGTGGATGATGACGATCTCCCCGGAGCGACCGAACCCGGTCCGTGGCTTGCCGCCGTCTTTGTGCACGAAGGGGTCCGCCGGTCGGGCATCGGATCACGTCTGGTGAGCCATGTCACGCAGCGCGCACGAGAGCTCGGGCACCGCGAGTTATACCTCTATACCGAGCACGCGGTCGACTGGTATCGAGGGAAGGGATGGACCGTGGTTCGCGAGACCACCCTCAACGACCTACCGCACACCGTGATGCGCAGGGATCTCTAGTTCGACAACGCCCAGCGCACCTCGACGGTGACGGACACTTCCTGCACTCCAAGATCGATCTGTGTCTTTGCCCCACCCTCGACCATGCCGCTGTCGCGGGCCAGGATCGGCGTCACACCCGAAGGAGCGGACACCTCCGTCACCACGAGCACATCACCGAGGTCGACATCCAAGAGGTCGGCGTAGTCCTCGGCCTTGTGTTTGGCGTTATCGATCGCCTTCTCCCTCGCATCGTTCGTGGCGTCAGTGGTGTCAATCAGCACCGGCGTCACCGAGTTGATCTGCACCGCATCACCGGAAGCGGCAACGACCGCGTCGACAACGGACCCAGCTTTGTCGGTGTCACGCAAGGTGACGGCGAAGTTCTGCGTCGCTCGATAGCCCTTGAGCGTCTGAGTGCCGTCGCTGCCGTAGGCGTACTCCGGATAGACGCTCGCCGATTGCGTGGCGATGTCCTTGTCGTCGACGTCGGCATCACGCAGCGCGGTTCGCGCCTTGTCCGCCGCGTCTGCCACCGAGGACACCGCTGCTTGGTCGACTCTGCGATCACCGTCACCGCAAAGCTGAATGCGACACCGTCAGGCACCACTTTCACACTTCCGGTCCCTTGCACGGTGACCCCATCCGATCCGACGGGAACTCCGGTGTAGGTGTCACCACCACCGATGCTGCACCCGGCGAGGGAGAGCGATGCAATACCGACAAGAACAACTGCGAGAGCGCGCGATGAGCGAGTTCCATTCCCCAAGTCTGCCCGAGATCTCCATACGAGGTGATTCACCCCGTTGAGTAGGTTTGTTCCCAGGAAAGAAGGCTCCATGGCGGACGTGAATCCAGATGCGCTGAAGATGTTTTCGTTCCTTCTGTTTTCCAAACTCGAAGGTGCGGTCACCTCAGCAATGGTCCATCTCGGTGACCACCTCGGCCTGTACAAGGCCCTCGCGAAGTCGAGTTCCCCGATGACGACAGCCCATCTGGCCCACTCGACCGGTCTGCATGAACGCTGGGTTCGGGAGTGGTGCTACAACCAGGCGTCCGCGCGCCTGATCAGCTTTGCGACTTCGCCGAGCACACCACCGTCCATCAGCGACGACACGTTCTTTCTCAGTCCAGAACAAGCTGCGGTCCTCGCCGACGACCACCATCCGGCATTCGGCATGGGCATGTTCCATCGACTCCCTCAGACGATGAATGCCGTCACGCGCATGCCCGAAAGTTTCCGCACGGGACTTGGTCACGATTACGACAGTCACGGCCCAGAAGGCGCCGTCGGAATCGAGCGCAGCTTCGAACCATGGACGAACGCCAACCTCGTCGACACCGTGCTGCCCGCGCTGGACGGCATGGTCGAATCTCTACGCAATGGCTGCCGCGTCGCCGATGTCGGCTGCGGAGCAGGTGGCGCAGTGTTGCTCATGGCTCGAGCATTCCCCAAGAGCTCCTTCGTTGGCTACGACATCAGCACCTACGCACTCGATCGCGCACACCAGCGGCTGGCAGAGTCACAACTCGGAAACGCATGTTTTGCCGATCCCCGAGTCTCACCTCTTCCGAACGACCATTCACTCGGTCTCGTCACTACCTTCGACTGCATCCACGACATGACCCACCCAGCCCAGATGATGCGGTCAATTCGAGAATCACTCGCCGATGACGGAACCTGGTTGCTCGTCGACATCAAGGCACACGACACCTTCACTCTCAACGCAACAAAGAATCCGATGGCCCCATTGATGTATGGGGTGAGCGTCCTGTCATGCATGTCCTCTGCCCTCTCAACTCCAGATGGCGCTGGGCTCGGCACGCTCGGGCTCTCCGCGGGCACTGCCGAACAGATGGCTCGAGATGCCGGCTTCACTCGATTCCGTCGTCTCGACGTCGACCACGCCGTCAACGCGTTCTACGAAATCAGACCCTAGAAAACCGATTTCGACACATTGGTAGGATTCCTTT
>RFNE01000107.1 GCA_009927375.1 Actinomycetota bacterium
GGGGTGAGCCGACGCGAACCACCGTGTTCACGCACCCACTCGTCGGCCTTCGCCGTCGTGCGGTTGTAGACGACGACGTCATGACCGGCCTTGGCGAGGTGGCGCGCCATCGGCGAGCCCATGACGCCGAGACCGACGAAGCCAACCTTGGCCATCGGTGTGACTACTACTTCTTCTTTGCTGCGGCCTTCGCCGGCTTCTTCGCAGGTGCCTTCTTGGCAGCAGCCTCGACGGCAGGCTTCTTCACTGCAGCCTTCTTTGCCGCCTTCGCCGGCTTCAACACGCCCTGCTCGAGCGCGTTGTCCAGCCACACCTCTGCAGCCTCGGGCGAAACCTTGAGCGCAGGCGAGATCTCGGAAATGAGATTGATGCGCGCACGGTCATACATCGTCTTTTCCGCGGCTGACAGCGCAGAGTCGCGATCGCGAGCGGCGAGGTTGCGCACCACTTCGGCGACTTGATACACGTCGCCACTCTTCAACTTCTCCTGGTGGTTCTTGAACCGACGCGACCAGTTCGCGGGAACGCGCGGGTCGGCCTTGGAGAGCACCGAGCGAAGGTCTTCGAGCTCGCTCTTGGACACTGGAGGGCGCACGCCAACGGTGTTGACCATCGCGGTTGGAACCGACAGCGTCATCTCGTTGATCACGGTCTTCAGGATCAAGTACTCCTGGACGGAACCGAAGGCCCGCATTCGCTTGATGCCATGAACGATGCACGCACCGTGCTGGGGATAGATGACGGTGTCACCCTTCTTGAATTTCACCTTGAAATACCTCTTTCCAATGCCCCCGCAAGGATAGACCCTGGGTATGCGGGAATGACCCGTCGAAGCGACCGATCTGGCGCCCTCGGTAGGAATCGAACCTACGACCTACGGATTAGAAGTCCGCCGCTCTATCCAACTGAGCTACAAGGGCCCGCGCGACAGTTGTCGCCCCTTCAGGCTAGTTGCCGGCCTCCAGGTTCGAGCCGAGGCAACTCGAGCGACGTCCAACCAAGCCTCGGCGCACACACATCCTTGACAGGCAAAGAAGACAAGGGGGTGCTCTACCGTCGACCGAGTCTGAACGCTTCGAGCTGCTCCGAGAAGTGAAAAACCAACGTGGAGACTTTGCGATGGGCTCAATGACGTGCATGATTCCGAAACTGCATTCATCGCACGCTTCACCATCCTCGCAACCCGACACTTCAGTG
>RFNE01000266.1 GCA_009927375.1 Actinomycetota bacterium
GGAGCGCCTCGACGCGACCGAGGTCGAGCAAGGTGTACTTGGTGTCGGTCTTCTGCACGAGACCCGAGACGATGTCGCCTTCGCGGTTCGCGTACTCCTCGAACTTGCGATCGCGCTCGACTTCGCGGATGCGCTGACTCATCACCTGACGGAACGTCTGGGCGGCGATGCGACCGAGCTCGTCCTTCTTCGGCGTGTCATCGCGCTCGTTGATCCAGTTGCCGTCGTCGTCGACGTCATAGGCCGTGAACGTGATGTCCATGTTCTCCGGGTTGATGCCGACGATGACTTCCTCGGCCGCGCCTGGACGCTTCTTGTACGCGGTGGCGAGTGCCTCGACGAGGACCTGCAACAGCGAGTCCACGGAAATGCCGCGGTCACCCGCGAGCATGCGAATTGCCTCTGTCATATCAAGATTGCTCATGATGCATTGACCTCCGTATCTCTACGACTTCTTCGAGCCCGGCTTCGGTGCCGGACCCCACTGGAAAACTGTCTTGGCCTTTTCGATCGACGAGTACTCGACGACCGTCTCTGTCAACTCGGCGTCCTCGCTGCGCACCGTGACGCGAACGTCGTCGGCCGCCACGATCACGCCCTGCACGCGGCGCGTGCCGTCGACCGGTGCGGTGAGACGGATGTTGACCGTCTTGCCGATCTCGCGCTGGAAGTGCTTCGGCGTGCGCAGGCTGCGCTCGAGACCTGGGCTCGTGACTTCGAGCGTGTAGCGACCCGGCATCGGATCGTTGTGGTCGAACTCGCGCGAAATGAGGCGCGTGATGAGGGCGATGGTGTCGAGACTGACGCCCGAGGGCTGCCCGGGCTGGGTGTCGACCGTGACGCGCAAGATGCCGCCGGCGAATTCGAGGTCGTAGAGGTCGAGCCCGAGATCGGTCACGATCGGGGTGATGATTGCCGAGACTCGGTCGACGACAGGGCCAGACTGCGTGGTGCCACTCGTACTCGCCATGTTCAACCTCCTCTCCCGACCGGAGCGTCCGCCGGCTCGCGCCGACGCCCACACCGCCCGATAAGACAACAAAAGGCGTGGGCTGTAAAACCCACGCCTTTTCGTTCTACGAACTTCAAAGGACACATAAATCATACCTCCGCCAACTACCGTTGGCACGTGGTCAAGCGCCTGTCCAGCCTGTTCGTGCGCACCCTGCGGGACAATCCCGTGGACGCCGAAGTGCCGAGCCACCGCCTGTTGGTGCGCGCCGGCTACATCCGTCGCGCGGCCCCCGGTGGCTACACCTGGCTTCCCCTCGGCTGGAGCATCTATCAGAACGTGGCGCGCGTGATCCGCGAGGAAATGGACGCGATCGGCGCACAGGAAGTGAACTTCCCCGCCCTCCTGCCCCGCGAGCCCTACGAGGCGACGAATCGCTGGACCGACTACGGCGACACGCTGTTTCGCCTCCAAGACCGGCGCAACGTGGACTACCTGCTCGGCCCGACGCATGAAGAGATGTTCACCCTGCTCGTGAAGGACCTGTACTCGAGCTACAAGGACCTGCCGGTGTGGCTGTATCAGATCCAGAACAAGTTCCGCGACGAGGCCCGCCCCCGCGGTGGACTGTTGCGCGGTCGCGAGTTCTCGATGAAGGACTCCTACAGCTTCGACGTCGACGACGCCGGCCTGCAGAAGAGTTACGACGCACACCGCGACGCCTACGTGCGCATCTTCGAACGTCTCGGTCTGCCGTTCGCGATCGTCTCGGCGATGTCCGGCGCGATGGGCGGCTCGGCCTCGGAAGAGTTCTTGTTCCCGTGCGACATCGGCGAGGACACCTTCGTCACCTGCACGAAGTGCAACTACTCGGCCAACACCGAGGCGGTGCGCGTCGGTCAGTCCACGGACGTCGACTCGTCGCAGACTCCAGCGTCACTCGTCGTCGACACGCCGAACACGCCGACCATCCAGACGCTCGTCGATCTCTTCAACGAGCGGACCGATCTTGCGCGCAGCGATCGCAAGTGGACCGCGAGCGACACACTGAAGAACGTCGTGGTCAACGTGCGTCACCCGGACGGCCGCGTCGAGCCTCTCGCCATCGGCGTACCGGGCGACCGCGAAGTCGACATGAAGCGTCTCGAAGCCCAACTGTCCCCTGCCGAAGTCGAGCCATTCGACGAGACCCACTTCGCCACACATCGAACCTTGAAGAAGGGCTACATCGGCCCAGGCATCCTCGGTGCGGACAACCCGTCGCACATTCGTTATCTCCTCGACCCGCGCATCGCCCGCGGCAGTTCCTGGATCACCGGTGCGAACGAGTACGGCAAGCACGTCGTGCACCTCGTCTACGGCCGCGACTTCGAGGCCGATGGCGTCATCGACGTGGCAGAAGTACGCGACGACGACGTGTGCCCGAAGTGCGCATCCGCGCTCACGGTCAAGCGCGGCATCGAGATCGGTCACGTGTTCCAGCTCGGCCGCAAGTACGCAGAGACGCTCGGGCTCACCGTGCTCGACCAGAACGGCAAGCAACAAGTCGTGACCATGGGCAGCTACGGCATCGGCGTCTCGCGCGCGGTCGCGGCGATCGCCGAGGCCACGCATGACGAGCTCGGCTTGCGCTGGCCGCGCGAGATCTCCCCGTTCGACGTGCACATCGTGATCGCCGGCAAGGACGACGGCGCAATCACCGCGGCCGCAGAAGACGTCGCCAAGCAGTGCGAGG
>RFNE01000163.1 GCA_009927375.1 Actinomycetota bacterium
GGGTTTCGTCGCCGCCCGAGACGCACAGCACGATTTCATGTGCATGCGTGGCCCGCACGGTGACGCGCTTGTCGCCGTCGACTCGCTGCACGCCGAACGCCCGCGTCGGAGCGAAGTACTCGATGCGGTCATCGTTGCGGGCGTGGGAAACGATCGGCGGCGGCATCGGGGCGAAGCTGCTCACGCGCATGAACTCCTCGACGTCGACGTGCTTGCGCGTGAACGCCGCACGCACGACGTTGTCGCTCGCCGACATCACCTCGACGCCGAAGCCCGAGAGATAGGAATGCACGTTGCCGGCATCCAGGAACAGCGCTTCACCGGCCTCGAGCACGACGTGGTGCATGAGGAGCGCAACGAGCACACCGCCGGAACCGGGGTAGTGCTCAGCGAGTCGAGCGGCGTAGTCCGGGAGGTTGGAGGGCAGTTCGTGACGCGACTGACCGAGCGCGAACCGCACGAAGCCTTCGATGCCGTCGCGGGAGAGTCGCGTCGCAAGGTCCGCCAGTTGTGGCGGGTGAACATGTCGAGTGTCTCGGCGACGTCACGGAAGCCGCTCACTGCTTCGAAGCGAGAAAGTGCGATCAGCAGCTCGGGCTTTGCCGAGGTGTCGCGGTAGATGCGCTGTGGCGAGTCGAGTGCAACGCCACGCTTGTTCTCACGCGCGTAGCCTTCGCGTGCTTGCGTCGTGGTCGGATGAGTCTGTAGCGAGAGCGGCTCGGCGGCGGCGATGACCTTGACGAGGAATGGCAGTTGTCCGACGACGTCGGAGAGGGGTTGCGTGCCCGTCGTCGTCGTGATCTGCGATGGGCCACCGGGATGCGTGCCGAACCACAACTCAGCCCACGGCTTACCGTTCGTCAGTGCGCCGAGGAAGTCGGGGAGCGCCTCTTTGTCGCCCCATTCGTAATGAGCGACGGTGCCGTGGAGGACGTGCACGAACTATCCCTGGGTGCTCAGGCTGTGCGCATGTCGTGCGGCATCTGCGAGTGGAACCTCGCTCGTCGT
>RFNE01000133.1 GCA_009927375.1 Actinomycetota bacterium
AGGTTCGATGAGCCCGTCGTTCAATGCGGGGGACGCCGTCCTCGTCCGCCGACTGGACACGCCGAGAACTCAGAATCTGAACTCGGGAACGGTCGTCACGTTTTCCTCGCCAGACAACGACGGCTTGCTCATCACCCATCGCATCATCGACGTGAAGACGCTCGGCCATTCCGGACCCTCCTACGTCACCAAAGGTGACGCAAACGAACTTCCCGATGCGACGTTGCTGACCGCCGACCGCGTGGTCGGGGTCGTCTCCGGCCACGTTCCACGGGGCGGTTACGTGCTCTATGCACTCCAGCGCCCGCAGATCCTCGGAATGGTCTTCGTCGCTCTCATGCTCGCGCAAACCGCGGTGTTGGCAACCCGCATGACGGTCCCCCAAACAGAAAGAGGAAGCAATGAAAACCATCAATAAATCCATGTTCAGCATCGGTGGAGGGCTACTCGCACTCGCGGCAGCCGGTGCGCTGACGATCGGGGCGACGATGTCGCTCTTCAGCGCATCGAGCTCGAGTTCTGCGAGTGCGTTCGCAACTGGCACCGTGGCCGTTGGCCTCGGTGATTCAGCGAGCGTGACCTGCAACGTGACGGCGATGAGTCCTGGAGACTCTTCCACCGGCGCAGCTACTGGTTCGAAGTCGTTGGACAAGTGCACGTACAACGTCAAGTACACCGGATCGCTGCCCGCGTGGCTGTCGGTCGACGTCACGGTCAACACGACTGGCACGAACCTGTACACGGCCGGTGCGACCGGGCTCCAGTTCTATGTGAAGAACGGGTCCACGAGCATCATTGACGGCGTCAACTACAAGGTCGTCGGCGGCACCAACACCCCGGTCACCTCGGGAGTCGCTGTCGAGCACATCCTCCTGAACGACACCCCCGTCCAGGGACCGAACTCGAGGACGTTCGACATCGATTACCTGTTGCCACTGCTCGCGCCGAACGCGCTGCAAGGCGGAGCAACGTCGATCGCCCTGACCTTCAACGCCGTCCAAAGCGCGAACCAGCCAATCGGTTCGTGTGTCGCCGGACGTCAGTGCAACTCCATCACCTGGAGCTGAGTCAACGGTGGCTCGGTGGCATTTCATTGCGGTGACGGGCCTCCTCGCACTCTCAACCCACACGAACGTGGCGATTGGTGAGACGAGTTCCCTCTTCAGTGCATCATCCACCTCAGCCACTTCACAGTTCACTGGCGCCACCTTCACCCCGAAGGTGGCGCCGGTGATCACTCCTACGATCACCGCCCGTTCGGTCACACTTGCGTGGACCGAGGTCAAAAGCGCCAAGTCAGTCGCCTACACCGTCACGAGAACCGGACCCGTCGGCACCTCAACCCAGGTCTGCACCGGCGCAAATCTTCCGACGGTCAGCCAAGGGACGGTTCGCTGCACTGACACGACTGCAACATCAGGCGTGAGCTACACGTATTCGCAGCAGCCCTTCCTCGACATCGCCAACTCGACCCCGTGGTCGCTTCCTGCGAGTACGTCGAGTTCTTCAGTCAGCGCACCCCGACTCAGTTACATCGACAGCGGTCCAGATGCATCGAGCACCGGGCCCGCCGTCACTGTGCCATATCCAGCGAGCGTCGAACTCGGCGATCTCCTCATCCTGATTGCAATCTGTGGCGTCAACAAGGCGCCAGCAACGCCAACCGGTTGGAACCAGATCGTGTCCCGCGGGTTCGGGCTCATCGAATGCCTATTTACTGGTGGCATGGAGAGTCGCGGACGGCTCCCCGGCGCCGAGCTTGGATCCGCGATCAAACGGCTCTGGAACGAGCGCCCGCATTCTCAATTACGGACGATTTCAAGGCAACCTCGCCAACCCCGTTGTCGCGACGAGCGGCGTCGTCAGCGGAACCGCCACCGCTTCGGCGACGCTCACACCATCCCCTGACGTCGTCACGAACGGATCGAATGCGACCGTCATTTCAATCGTGGCGATGAGCGCGGCAAACTCACCGTCGCTGTCCACCGCTCAAGCCTTCACGCAGCGCGTTTCGCAGAACCTGACCCCCGGGTCGGGATCCCTCGGGCTCGGTGTCGCCGACATGAATGTCGCCACCGCGGGTGGATCGACGAGTTCACCGACATGGACCCAGTCCGGCACCGCTAGGGACTGGATTTACGCCACGCTCGCATTTCGCTGACGCCTGCCACATATCTCGGGGCCTGCAAATTAACTCGTCGGTTGGCCAATGTTTGAGTGACGACACAAGTTCGCTGTAATTCAGTACTTTCGTCCGAGACAAAAATGCGGCTCAAGTCGCTTTCCACACCGGAGGACAATGTGACACACGGAGATCATTCACTCACCCACGAGCAATTCGAGGATCTTTTTGATCCAAATCGCGACGGCGGATATCCCGGCAATCATGTTGCGTTCCGTCACGTTGTGAACGTGTTGCACGAACGAGGTGCGCGTCGGCTCGTTGAGGTGGGAGTGGGAAGTGGTAATGCGATACCGATCTTCGCGGGTGCAGGATTGGACTTCTACGGTTTTGACAACAAACCCGAAATGGTGAGCAAGAGCACGTCAGCGATGAAGAAGAACGGTCTACCTGAGAGTCACATTTCGTGGGGTGACATTGAAGACTCGATTTCGCTCTCTCCAGTCCGAAATTCCGGCCCCTTCGACGGACTCGTGGCGATGGGCGTGCTGCCACACGTTGCCCATGAACGTGCCGCGCTCAGGAACATGTGGCAGCTCGTGAAGCCGGGCGGGACGATCTTCGTCGAGTGTCGCAACAAGTTGTTCTCCCTCGTCACGTTCAATCGATTCACCTATGAGTTCATCATGGAAGACCTCCTTGGCGATGTCGACCAAGATGTCCGCGAGGCCTCATCCGAGTTCCTCAAGACAAGGCTCGACACCGAGATGCCACCGCGACCAACTGGGCACGCAGCGAAACAACACAACCCGCTCGATGTCGATCACCTCTTTACCGATGCCGGTTTCGTCAATGTCTCGGTCGTTCCGTTCCACTACCACGCTGCGATCCCCCGGCTTGAAAAGACGCTTGGTGGGCCGTTCCGAACCGAGTCGATCAAACTTGAAAACGAGCCGTCCGGCTGGCGTGGACTCTTCTTGTGTTCTGCGTTCATGGTCGAAGCTCAGCGACCCGAGTAGCGCTCGAACTTCGAACGAACGAGCTCCTAATCCAGTAAGGCGTCGCTCCGCACCCGTTGACGCTCTGCCTCCTCGTGTGCGGGAAGGACTCGGCCGAAGAGCTGCCTCGTGCGCTCGACGCGACCGATCACGCCTGGCTCGGCGGTGTAGGCAAAGATCGCTGAATGTCGGGGTCGAGAATCCTTCGACACCCTGGTGACCCGATGGAGTGAATGGCGTCCACGGAAGATCTGGAGGTCGCCCGCACGCAACTCGAGCGTCTTCACCTCCGTCGTCTCCCCCTCGAGAATGCGCTGGATTCGGTCGAATGACTCGTCCTGCGGTGTTCGCGTCATCGGCACGTATTCAAACAGTCCGCCCTCGTCGGCCTCGTCGATGAGCGCGGTGACGGCGAACTCGTTGGTGTCGAAGTGCCAGGCGAATTGTTGGCCTGGGTCCAAGATGTTTGCGGTCAGGCCGGCAAGTGGGTCGGCATAGCAATAAACGGACTGCGTCTCGAGACAGTCGCGGAGGAAATTGGTGAGGTCGTCACTTCGGAAGATCACGTCAATCGCGAGGGTCGAGTCCCACGAGTCTCCCGGGATGAAACCACTCGAGCGCTCGATGAACGTGTTCACCGGGTGTCGGTCTGGGAACTCGGGATTGTGCTTCGTGTGGAAGTAGGGGTTCATGCTCGAGGTCGAAAAATGGGT
>RFNE01000156.1 GCA_009927375.1 Actinomycetota bacterium
AAACTGTCACCCACGCTCGCGAGGATTGCCTGCCAGAGCGTGCCAAGTTCGACGCCGTTCGCAACCCCAACAGCGAACCCCTCTCCGATCGCTGCGGCGCCAATGAACCACAGTTGATTGGTGACGAGCTTGACGACGGTCCAGCACCGGCGACCGCAATGAATGACACGACCGAGGTTGGCAAGGAGCGGCCCGACGCGCTCGACGTCAAACTTCTCGCCCCCGATGAAGAGCGTAAGTCGACCGTTTCGCGCACCGTCCACCGCTCCAGTGACCGGACAATCCACGACGGCAACTCCCTGAGGTGCACTCGCTGCGAGACGTTCGATGACTTCGACGCGATTGGTGGTGAGGTCCACCCAAATCGATCCTGACTTCATCGCTGACAGTGCACCGTCCGGCCCGTCCATCACCAGTTCGACGTGATCCGGTCGAGGAAGCGACGTCACCACGACATCGGCGCTTTCAACACATTGACGCGCCGATGCAGCCGCGATCGCGCCGTCTCCAACGACTCCCGTAAGAGCTATCGGATTGATGTCGAATGCCGACACTCGATAGCCGGCCTTGACGAGTCGCCGACACATCGGCGCACCCATGTTCCCTAAACCGATGAAGCCGACGTTCAACTGACCGTGTCCCATTCAATTCGTCGACTTTCCGTCAAACGCCCCCTCGAGGTCACGCTATGCCCGCCGAGCAACAACGGTCAATCCACATCGAAGCTCCACACGGCACGCCTCATGAGTCACGCGTAGGCTCAAAGTCGTGTCAGCCATCCCACACACCCACCATGTGCTCGGGACCTCGTTCGCGCCACCGTTCCCCGAAGGGTTCGAGGTTGCCGTCATCGGAATGGGCTGCTTCTGGGGCGCCGAACGACTCTTCTGGTCTCTCGAAGGGGTCCACACCACCGCGGTCGGCTACTCAGGAGGACACAGTGAGCGTCCGTCGTATCGAGAGGTGTGCAGCGGCACCACGAATCATGCAGAAGTCGTGCTCGTCGTCTTCGATCCGAAGGTGATTGCCTACGACCAGATTCTCAAGGTCTTCTGGGAGAACCACGACCCGACACAGGGCAACCGCCAAGGCAACGATGTCGGGACCCAGTACCGAAGTGCGATTTACTGCGCGTCGCCGACCCAACTCGACCGAGCACTCGCGACACGTGACCAGTTCCAAAAAGAACTGGATGTACTTGGTTATGGTCACATCACTACCGAAATCGCTCCGCTCGGTGACTTCACGTTCGCAGAGGACTACCACCAGCAGTACCTCTCGAAGAATCCCGACGGCTATTGCGGCATCCGCGGGACAGGCGCGGTATGTTCTGCCATTGGTTGAGGTAAGCAACCACACGTAGCCTCACCGCATGATTGCGATGCGCCTGCTGCGCTCGCTTGCGATTCCACTCGGCATCACGATCGGTGCGTCGATTTTCGGATTCCTGAGCCCTACCTCGACCCCACGACCAACTGAACCACTTCCGACGACGAGCATCGCCACTTCGTCAATCAGGGTCGGACCGAGAGGACCACAAGGCGCAACAGGAGCGATGGGCGAACCCGGTCCAGTCGGACCGCAAGGACCCACAGGAGAAACCGGGCCGCGCGGTCGAATCGGACCACGGGGACTACGCGGACCAATCGGGCGAACTGGTGCGATTGGCCCGATAGGACCAGCTGGTCCCACTGGCCCGATGGGACCCATCGGTCCGATTGGAGCAACTGGACCACAAGGACCAACTGGTGCGACGGGTTCAACTGGACCACAAGGCGCAACTGGCGCGATCGGCCCGATAGGGCCGACTGGTGCGACGGTGCAACAGGTGCAACAGGTGCAACAGGTGCAACAGGTGCAACAGGTCCGATTGGCCCCACCGGCGCGACCGGAGCAACTGGACCACAGGGCCTTACAGGTGCAACAGGTTCGACGGGACCAAAGGGTGACCCCGGTGGATTCGGGGACTTCGGATCCTTCTATGACACGACGACAACACTGCTTGCGGCCAACACGGCGACGGCTGTTCCACTCAATACGACCGATCGTGCGAGCGGTATCTCGATCGTCAATGACCTCTTCGGCAAACCGACGAAGATCACCTTCACAACGGCAGGTGTCTACAACGTTTCGTTTTCGATGCAGCTCGGGAAGACGGATAGTGGCACCGACCTCGTCTCGATCTGGCTCGTCCAGAATGGCGACAACGTGCCGTGGTCGTCGACCGACCTCTACCTCACCGACTCAGGCACCAAGTCCCGCACGGTGGCTGCGTGGAACTTCTTTGTCGTCATCGCCGCAGGAGACAACATCCAACTAATGATCTCCGCGGAGAACGACCTCAAAACTTCAATCCTCGCGCTCCCCGAGCAGACCAATCCCGTCAGACCCGCAGTGCCATCGACGATCCTCACGGTCAATCAGGTTGGCTCGTAAGCACACATCACAAGTCGCCAGTTGGCGCCCGCTATGCGGACGGACGTACGAATTCACCTAAGGTACGGGGACGCTTCACGGAGGTTCTCATGGCTCGCACACCCCACACCATCCCCTGCACGCACACGGGAAGCCTTCCTCGACCCGACGACCTGATCAAGGTGATGTGGGCGGTCGGCGACGGGATCCCCGTCGATCGAGACGCCCTTGACGAGCGCGTCGTCGCAGCGGTGAATGAGGTCGTTCGTAAGCAGGTCGAAGCCGGCGTGACGATCATCAACGACGGCGAAATGTCCAAGCCGTCGTATGCGACCTACGTCAAGGATCGACTGTCAGGGTTTGCCGGCGAGTCGGTCCAGTCATACTTCTTTGAGGACCTCGTCGACTTTCCGCGTAGCGCAGAAGCGGTGGCGGGAAATCCAGGTCGGCGAAAGCGATCGGCTCCGGCATGCACTGGCCCGATCGAGGTCGTCGACCGCACTGCTGCTGTGAGAGACATGGTCGAACTCTCGGCGGCGGCAAGGAAGCACGGACACTCTGAGATTTCACGAGTGCGGCTTCGCCTGGCGTCGTGTCAGTGTTCTTCGGCAACGACTACTACAAGACTCGCGAGGAGTACGTGTTTGCGATCGCCGAAGCGATGCGTTTCGAATACGAAGCGATTGCAGCAGCTGGCGCAGTTGTCCAGGTCGACTGCCCAGACCTAGCCATGGGTCGACACTCCGCCTATGCACAACTCTCACGTGACGAGTTCCGCGCGACCATACGAACGAACATCGAGGCGCTGAACCACGCGGTGCGCAACATCCCAGCAGAACAGTTGCGAATGCATTTGTGCTGGGGCAACTACCCAGGTCCGCACCACCATGACGTGCCAATTGAAGACATCATCGACATCGTCTGGACCGCCAAACCTCAAACCGTGCTGTTCGAAGGCGCTAACCCTCGTCACAGTCACGAGTGGAGCGTGCTGAAGGAACTGGGCGTGCCCAAGGACAAGTTCATCTGCCCTGGCGTGATCGAACCGCAGTCCAACTACATCGAGCACCCAGAAGTCATCGCCCAGCGTCTCGCGAGGTGGGCGGAGGTTGTGCCCCCAGATCGACTTCTCGCTGGTGTCGACTGTGGATTCTCCGTGCACGTTGGCACGACGACGATCGACCCAGATGTCGCGTTTGCCAAGCTCGCCTCACTAGCGCGTGGCAGCGAACTCGCCGCGTCGCGGCTCTTCGCCTGACACGACAGAATCGAAAAGGGCCCGCCCCGATTGCTCGGAGCGGGCCCTTTAATCGATTTCGAACGAGCGGTGCTTAGTCGCTGTTCTTCGGCTGGTAGAGCAAACCGATCATTGCACCGTAGATGAGGTGCCAGATCAGGATGCCGGCCGGCAACTTCCAACCATCAGGTCCGTCGAAGAGGAACAGGCCATAGCCCTGGTTCGCGACGTATGCGTACGGAACGAGAAGTCCCGCGCTGATGATGGTCATGACGATGCCGTAGATGAGGCCCTTGGCCACGTGTCCCTTCGCCGGAATCTGCTTGTGTGCAAAGATGCCGAAGAGCATCGCAAACACGATGCCATTGACGAAGTGCAGCGCCTGTCCCGAGAAGAACAACCAACCGGCATTCGTGCCAGCGATGGTGTAGTCCGCGTTGAAGTAGCTGCCCCAGCTTGGGCCGTTGATGCCGAGCGCCAAGGCGCCGTTATACATCGGCCAAGGAAGCGTCGGAAGTCCGACGGCTGGGAACACGTACCCGAAGTACGTGCCGAGTTGAGTGGCGATGACGCCGATGACGGCAAGGCCGCCAACCGGATGATCCTCCACCCATTTGTGCCAACGCTGTGAAGCGCTGGGTGCTAGGTTGCCCATTTTTTTCTTACCCCCATGTGATGGTTCAGCCGGATTGTCCGACTATCGGACAAATTACCACTGGGCGGACACCTCGTTGGCGGATCTGGTCGACCCCAGACCCCAACAATGACGGGCTATTTCGGCGGCTGGTAGTCGATGTTGCGGTCGACGTTCATGTAGATGTCGATCCCGACCGGATGGGTCTGCTCCTCCACGATGTGCCCGAGGAGTCCCGCACAGCGCGCGAGGAGAGCCACTCCTCGCATCACTCCCATCGGCAGACCGACGTCGGCGAGTACCGCGCCGCACACACCAGCACCATTGAGCGGAAGCGTCTTTCCGAGCACCTGCGGGTGCACGCGACCGATTGCGTCGAACAGCGAGAGGTGTGCGCCGTAGGTGCCGTTGTCACGAGCGAGTTGCATCAGCACTGGCGTGCGGGGGTCACCCTGCTTGTGCACGGGATGACCGAGACCGGGAACGAACTTGCCCTTCTCACGCTGGAGGCGCACGCTCTCGAGAGCGACGGCGTCCCAGCCGTCCGACGTCGTCGGGACTTCGCCGATACGAGCAAGTTCGGCTGCGAGGAAATGCGCACAATCTTCGGTAACACCGAGGAATCGCGAGCCTCCTCCGAGGAGCCCTGCGGCGAGCGCGCCTTGCAGCGAATCCGGCGCACTCGCATACGTCAATCGCGCCGCAATCGCCGTCGGCGTGAAACCGTGGTCTGCTAGTGCGGTGAGAACCGCCTCGAACATCACGAGTTGCCCCTTCGTCGGACGCTTCTTGGCGATCAAGTAGAACGCGAGTTCGCCGAAACTGATCTTGCCGAGAAGCTCGCTCGCGAGATCATGCCCGAGGAGCGTGATCGAATCGGCGTCGGAGGTTCCCAGCCCCGTGCGATAGGTCGGTTGATTCGTCATCGTCATTTCCCCTTACTCAGCCATGCTCTGATTTCATCGGAATGTTCGCCGAGTTTCGGCGGTGGCATCGTGTACGACAACTCGCCAGTCGAGAACGTGATGGGGTTGCGCACGAGATCCACCTTACGATCCCCTTCGCCGACGCTGACGCGTGGCTCGAGACCGAGTTTTTCGGCGAGTTCGACGCCATCGCCGATCGAGTTGATAGGGCCACATGGAACACCCACATCGTTGAGCGCGTAAAACAGATCGTCCGAGTTCCACTTGGCGAGCGCTTCAAGCAAGTGGGGTCGTAGCTCCTCCCGATTCTTCGTGCGATCGGCGTTGATCGTGAATCTCGGGTCGTCGGCCAAGTGCTCGATACCGAGCACCTTGCACAATGCACGGAACTGCTTGTCGTTGCCAGCCGCAATGATCAGGTCACGGTCCTTGGTCGGCATCGCCTCGTAGGGAAACAGGCTCGGATGAGCGTTACCCATGCGGAACGGCACGACGTCGGCAAGTGTGTACGCGGCAGTCTGATTCACGAGCCCCGACATCGCAGATGACAGGAGATTCACCTCAACGTGTTGTCCCTTGCCGGTGCGGGAACGCTCATTCAAGGCAGCGAGGACGCCGATCGTTCCGTGCAAGCCCGCCATGACATCGAACACCGAGATTCCCGCACGGAACGGCGGACCGTCGGGCTCTCCGGTCAGACTCATCAAACCCGACACTGCCTGGACGATGAGGTCGTAGCCGGGCAACTTTGCTCCTTGCTTGGTGCCGAAACCGGAAATCGACAAGTAGACGAGACCGGGATTCGTCGCGGAAACGGTTGCGAAGTCGAGTCCGAACTTCTTCAATCCCCCAACCTTGAAATTCTCGACACAGATGTCAGCGCGCGAGACGAGTTCACGAGCGACCTCCAGATCCTCCTCTTTTCCGAAATCCAGCACGATCGACTTCTTGTTGCGATTGATCGACATGTAGTAGGTAGCAACACCGTCCTTCACGGGCGGAACCCACGTCCGCGTGTCATCGCCCCCAGGGCTTTCCACTTTGATCACCGTTGCGCCCATGTCCGCGAGCAACATCGTGCAGTAGGGGCCCGCGAGAACTCGGGAGAGGTCGGCCACGAGGAGACCTTCAAGTGGTCGTGCGGAATTAGGCATGAGAAATACTCCATTGGCTCGTTGTGGGGTGGATGTGCGACAGTTGAGCCCGGAACTTTGCCATGGCCCAAGCATCTCGTGAACCGGACTTCGTCGAAGCCTTTGCGCGTGGGCTTGCGGTGATCAGGGCGTTCTCGCTTTCGCATCTCGCGCTCTCCGTGAGTGACGTCGCCGCCGCAACGAAACTCGCCCGCCCAACGACACGTCGCTTGCTCCTCACGTTGGAGGCTCTCGGGTACGTGCGCTCCGTCGATGGCATGTACGAATTGACCCCAAGAGTCCTCGAACTTGGGACCGCGTACATCAACGCACGTGGCATGTGGGACATCGCTCGACCACACCTTGAGACGCTGGTGTCGAAGACGAAGGAGTCGTCTTCGATGTCGCAATTAGATGGCTCGGACATCGTGTACACCGCTCGCGTCGCGGTGCCAAAGATCATCGGCCTCTCGGTGCAGATCGGCACACGCTTCCCCGCATACGCAACTTCCATGGGTCGAGTTCTGCTCTCGGAACTCGCGTCGAAGGAACTCGATCGCGTGGTGAAGACTCCGTCTGCTTCTGGAGTCATTCCACGAATGAAGTTCTCGCGCAAGGAATTGGACTCGAGTCTGGCGGAGATTCGCAAGCGGGGCTGGGCCATGTCTGATGAGCAACTCTCACTCGGAATCCGCTCGATCGCCGCGCCCGTCCGCGATTCACAGGGGCGCGATCATTGCGGCGGTCAACGTCACCGTCAACGCATCGGAAACATCCATTGCCACGCTCAAGGGTGAGCACTTGCCAAAGCTCCTGGCAACTGCCCGCGCGATCACTGCCGACTTCGCCCGAATGGGCACCTTGCCAGTCTCTCCTCCCCTCGTGCGCTGAATCATCGTCCGACCTCGGCGTCGTGGGTGTCGTAGATGAATGACGCAGTCTCGTCTGGCGCAGAAAAAAACGGTGAGTGATCACAGTCGATCTCGATTGAGTGCTTCGCCCACCCAGCGCGCATTCGTTGCTGATCGATGTTGACCGCTCGGTCATCACCACAGATGACGTAGCTGCTGGGAACGTTGATCCACGCCGGATCGTCGAGTGGTGCTGCGGGAATCTCGCTCTTCATCGATCTCCGTCCCGCCATCGCGATACGCGCCATGTTCTGCGGTGTGCGATTGAACAAGAACTCGGTGGCTTCGTCGCGAAGCGACATCGTTCCATCCGGGTCGATCACGAAGCACGAGCGGAACTGTGGATTCCCCCAGTCCTTGTTCAACTCAACTTGTGACTCACCAAGTGCTGGCATGCGCGCGGCGACGTACACGAGGTGAGATGCATCATGACCAGCAAGCGAGAGAGTGATCCCCGTGTAGCTGTGACACACTGCCGTCACTGGACCGCGTGTTGACATCTCTGCAATCGCCCGGCGCACGACCTCGACGTCATCAGCAAGCGCTGTGAACGGAAGCTCGACCGTCCGACACTCCACGCCGTGCGACGTGAGGCGCTCAATGACGGGCAACCACGTCCATGCGGAGAAAAACGATCCGTGGACGAACAGGATCGACGACTCGGCCATCAGGGGGCTGGCCGTCGTCTAGCGGTAAGTGTTGTTGCTGGTGTGGTCACCCGCGAGCCAGCGCTTCAGCGTGGCGTGGGCGTCCTTGCGGCGGTCTGCATTGATCTTGTCGGCGCCCGGCGCATCGCACGTGAACTCGAGCAGCATTCCGTTTGGATCCTCGGTGTAGAGCGAACGGCAGTAACCGTGCTCGAGGACGTAGGTTCCCTCGGGCTTCCAATTGGCCTTCTGCAGACGCTCAAAGATCGAATCCTGCGTCTCTTTCGTGACGTTGAGCGCGATGTGACGGAACGGCGATGGCGTGAGATCCGGATCGAACTGATCTTGGTCCGACTTGTTGGCGAACTGGAAGAACGCAAGCGCACTTCCATCGGGCATTCCAAAGAAGCAGTGGCAGTACACGCGGACCGCACCAAACAACTCGTCGGCCTCGGACCACGTGGCCACGAGCGGCAACCCGACGAGATCCTCGTAGAAGGCGCGAGTCGCCTCGAGATCCTTGGACAGATATGCGGTGTGGTGCAGACGAAGTGGTGTGGTGGTGCTCATGTGCTGTCTCCTTCAGAACTGACGGTTGGTCATCGGCTGACTGTCCGCCACTCGGACACCCTGCCGCACTGCGTACATTAGACCATCACCCCCGCGCCTTCGCAACGGAACTCAGGTCTCGCGCACCCGCAAGGTCACTGCGGTTGTCGAGACGACTTTCTTCCCAAGAGTGACCCGTATCTGAATGTCACAGGTCCCGGAAGTTCCCGGTTCCAATACCCCCTTGACGACACGGCAACTACCAGTTGCCGCGAGGGTAACGGTCGACTTCTCTGGGAGAACCACACCCAGTGCATTCGCGACATACGCAGAGGTGTAGAGGAAGAAGCGAGAAACTGTCGGTGTGATGGGCACACACGCTCCAGGCGGAGTCGAGCCTGCAGCTACCGAGCGAAACCAGGGCTTGTAGACCGCTGCATCAGTGAGTGCTTGGTTGGTCACCGATCCGTGATTGCCGCTGTATTCCATCCAGTACGTGGGCTGACCCGCGGCACACATCGAGACGTAAGTCTGATACTGGTAGAGCGGGTCGGCGACGATATCTTCGGTCGAGATCACCATCACCGTCGGCGTCGCAGATGCGCGGCTGATCGATCCGGGATCAGGTGACTGGACGTTGCTCTTGATGACGTCCTTGTACGAGTAAAGCGACGCTGCCCCCTGCATATCCGTGTTGCACATCGAATCGAATTTCTTCGCGAGTGCGAGACCCCGAGGCGTGAGGTACTTCGCGAGCGGAATCGCCTTCGATCCGAATGCGGCTTCGAGTTGCATCACGTAAGCGATGGCGTTTGAAACGTCAACCGAACTCGACGACGTCTGTACCCTATTCGGATCAAAGAGAGCGGCGCGCGGACCAGACATTCCCGCAGGTGCAAGCGCAATGATTCCTCTCACCTTGAGTTGCGGCACGTACGTCGGCGCATCACCGCCGACACCGTAAACCATTTGACCACCGAGCGAGTGCCCCTGGACCATCACGTCAGTCGCGGTGCCCGCGAAGAGATATCCCGCATACGCCGCATCGAGAATCGATCGCGTTGCATCGCCAGAGACCATCGTGGTCGTGCGACCGGGAACGCCAACGCCTGGACCGTCAGGGATGACGACGGTGTATCCATCTGCAATGTAATTCAGCAAGAGCGAAGCCTGAGCGAGAGCACCGGACAACAAAGTGTTTCCGAATACACCGCAGTTTTCCCAAACCCAGTCCACCCGTGCATCGACACGATCAACTTTGAGCCTGCCGCTCGCGCTCGATCGACGAGGACCATTGCCATCGCAGCTCGAGACTCCCC
>RFNE01000105.1 GCA_009927375.1 Actinomycetota bacterium
GGGTGTGCGAGAGGTCCTTGACTCGTGCACCGAACTATCGCACGAGGTCAACGATCGGGTTCTCATCGACGATGTGGAGACTGCGCGCAAGGTGCTGGGTTCGCTGGCGACTCACTACTCCGCTCGGCTGTAGAGGCGGACCGGTCACCAACTAACTTTGGGACATGTCTGAATTCTCCCTTTCACTGAGCGACGAACAGATCCAACTCAAGGACTGGATCCATCAGTTCGCAGTTGACGTCATCCGACCAGCCGCACACGAGTGGGACGAGCGAGAAGAGTTCCCGTGGCCAATCGTGCAGGAGGCCGCCAAGATTGGTCTCTACGGTCTCGACTTCATCATGAATGCGATGGGGGACCAGAGCGGCCTCACCTTGCCGGTGGCGATCGAAGAGATCTTCTGGGGCGATGCCGGCATCGGTATGGCGATCATGGGTTCTGGTCTTGCTGCAGCAGGAATCTCCGGCAACGGCACACCCGAACAGATCATGGAGTGGGTGCCCCAGTGCTACGGAACTGCTGACGACGTGAAGGTTGGCGCGTTCTGTGTGAGTGAGCCTGACGCAGGAAGTGACGTCAGTTCATTGCGAACTCGTGCCGTCTATGACGAAGCGAAGGATGAGTGGGTGCTGAACGGCACGAAGGCGTGGATCACGAACGGCGGAATTGCCAATGTGCACGTCGTCGTCGCTGCTGTCGATCCTGAATTGAAGGGTCGCGGTCAAGCGAGCTTCGTCGTTCCGCCAGGAACGAAAGGTCTCTCCCAGGGACAGAAGTATCTCAAGCACGGCATCAAGGCGAGCCACACCGCAGAAGTGGTTCTCGAGGACGTGCGCGTGCCCGGTCGATGCTTGCTCGGTGGCAAGGAAAAGCTCGATGCCAAGCTCGCACGCGCTCGCGAGCGCGGGAAGTCTGGCGAAGCACAGCCGGCGATGAAGACCTTCGAAGCGACACGACCGGCAGTCGGTGCGCAAGCGCTGGGAATTGCTCGTGCGGCCTACGAATACGCCCTCGATTACGCAAAGGAACGCAAGGCGTTCGGCAAGCCGATCGTCATGCACCAAGCGATTGCGTTCAAGCTCGCCAACATGATCACGCGCATTGATGCATCTCGACTCCTGATCTGGCGTGCCGCTTGGCTAGCGCGCAACGGCGGCTTCGTCAATGGTGAGGGTTCGATGAGCAAGTACTACGCGTCGGAGACCGCGGTTCGTGTCACCGAAGAAGCGATCCAGATCCTCGGTGGATACGGCTACACCCGCGAATACCCCGTCGAGCGTTGGCATCGCGACGCCAAGAT
>RFNE01000201.1 GCA_009927375.1 Actinomycetota bacterium
GAACCAAGCGTGATTGACGACGAGGTTCGAATAGCCCTCACTGCTGTCAGTAGCTCACATGCGACGACGGTCTCCACGGCATCAAGGATCTCATGCGTTGCGGCAACTGAGCGTGCGGCGAACGATGCGTGATCCTCTGTTCCGATCGAAATCGTCGTGGTGTGGCGTGAGGAGGGGTCGGCGAGTGTTCGAACGGTTTCGAGTGCAGATGCAGCGCAATACTCGAGCACCATCACCCCAGAGCTTCCCGAAGGACCGACGGCGAGGAAGCGTTCCAGATCCGTATATGCGGGGTCATTGAGCTTGACGATGCGTGCGACGGACGAAGACATCCACTGACAGAGTGCCAAGCGCAACGTGTCGAAGGCGAGCCCCACACTCGTGAGATTGAATGCCCCGTGATGCCACACCGCGCCGTGGGCAAAACGCGGATTCTCTGCGCGCGCATCGATAGCGCGATTGGTTTCGTCCTTGGCATGCCACAGCGACTCAATGAGTGGTCCAAAGACGAACGGCATCACTCGATACGCAAGCGGATCCTGCGTCCGCGCTTGGACGTAGTCCGTGCCATCAAGGAGTCTGCGAATCACCGTCATGCACTCAGCGACACCATCCGATGGTCGCGTTCCCTGAGCGACTTCTGACCATTGCTGACGATTCGCTCGAATCGGAACGGTGCTCAACGTTGCCGCAACCAGACTTGCTCGTACGACCGCTTCCAGTCGATGTAGCGCATGAGCACCGAGACCGAGCGTCGGTGCGCTCGAGCTCATGAACGAAAGCGCGGCGCTCGCGTCAACGTCCTCGATGAACTTTTGCATCGTGCCATCCGACCATTGGCGTTCCCCGACGAGGCACGTGGCCAGCTCACCGAGAACAGTGATGTCACCGGTGCCGAGTCCACCGAATTCGCGAAATGCAGACGTCTTGTTTGCGATCAGGGCATCAACGAGCGCGCGCACGACATCGACCCGAATCCCTGAGCCGGGTTGAGCGAGCTGATGTGCTCGTACGACCATCGCGGCGCGCGCAATTTCGTCGGAATACGGTGCGCCACCGCCTGCGGCATGCGACCGGATGAGACGCATGCCGTGACCACCATCTGAATCATCTGCAGCGACGTTTCGATTCGCACCGACCCCCGTCGTTCGTCCGTAGGCGACGTTGTTGACGCTTGCGGCGACAGATTCATCGTGACTTCGCTGCAGCGACTGTTGAACGTCCGACGGAAGCGAAAGTTCCTCGGTCGCCGTACTCAGTTCGACGACTCGTTGGATGTCGAGTGGATCGGTCCCGAAGCGGTGCATGGCGTTACTTTCGACTTCTCACTGGAATGGCTAGCAGATCATCTGCGATGGTCTCAAGAATGAGTTTTGCGCCGGGTTTGTAGACGTGGACTCCGTCCCATCGATACGAAAGACTTGAGGAGATCTTGGCGCTGTTGCACCACTCTCTTGGACCCTCGATGAAATACACCTGAGACGGGTACTCATCGACAACGTTCTTGATCAGTTCATTGAGGTGCCCCGTGCGAAGGTCGTCACCACGCTCCTTCAACGCAGGAACGGGTCCACCCTTCGAGTCGACCGGGCGCATGCATGGAATCTCAAGGACGGCCACCGCGGTCTTCGTCGCCAAGAGGGCGTCGATCCCCTTGCGTAATTGGCAGTGAACAACGTGTCGGCTGGAACCGTGTCGAGTTTGAACCTGAGTTTCCCGACTTCGATGTCCAGGACCTCCCATGCACCGATCACGACGAGTGCGACATCAGCCCGAGCGGTCGTGGCGGACTTCGCCCACTTGGTTTCAAATCCGACGCAATTGGCGAAGTTCCGTCGGAATCGATCGTTCTTCCCACCCACACCGACACCTCGGTCGTACACGCCGCAACCGTCGATGGACCCGTCGGCAAGATCGAACGTCTCTTCGATTCCATCCGGCCGATTCACATACAGCGAGTGCGCCTGTGAATCGCCGACGATGACCACTCGTCGCGGTAACTTCGCCAGCGTCGTCGACGTCGTCGACACACCGGGCACGGTGGTCGGTGGGATTGTCGACGGAGCAACGAACACGACGTCGGAATTCCCCTGGTCGAGAGACACGTCGCGGCTTGAATTCCGGTGAGCTGCACGCTCGATCCGATCACGACCGCTGCAAGAACAGCGGCGATGCCGACGGACATGCGACGCTGCATTCGGGACAAGTTAGGCCACGCACTCCTCAACTTGCCAGCCGCCCCAGCACGGACTGGAAGTTCGACATACCTATAGGTCACCTCGTTGAGGAGAACCGTCACAACTGCTGCAAGAGCGAGTTGACGGACCGACTCTCGTGCATTGAGCACGACGAAGGTCGGCCAGTGCCACAGATACAAGCCATACGAACGCTTGCCGATCGCAACGAGTAGTGGGAGCGACAATGCCTCACCGACAGTCCTGGACTTCGGCGGATCACCGCCATGATCAACACCACGGTTGCGATCGACGTCGCTGCGAGACCGCCTCGATAGAGGGCTTCGTCCTCGACGTGCATCGTCGCCATCAGAAATCCGATCAGCGTGAGTGCACCGAGAGCGAAGATGGTCATCGCAAAGTTGGCGACTCGATGTGCGCGCGACTGGTGTTCCCGCGGGGACCACAGGAGTGCGAGGGCCGCCCCGGCAAGGATCCCCGACGACCGCGTGTGGGTACCGAGATACAGCAGATTGGTTCGAGCCTCGTCGTCGAGAACGAACGCAAACGCGGTCAGGATCATCACGATGAGCGACAAGACGGCCGCTGTTATCCCCAGGGGGAATCGCCGCACGTTCTTTCGACCGATGCACGCGACGAAAACGAGTGGCCAGAGGAGATACCACTGCTCCTCGACCGCCAGCGACCACAAGTGACGAAGCACGGGAAGCGAGCCCGTGCCGAAGTACGGAACGTCGACCCCGAAGATCTGCCACCAGTTCGAGACGTAGAACAAACTTGGAATCACGTCGCGACGGAACTCTGGTGCAGCATCGGTCCACACGAACGTCACTGCGACGAGGGTGACCGTCAGCATCGTCAGCAATGCAGGCATGAGTCGTCGGAACCTGCGAAGCCAGAACCCGCGAAGCGAGACTCGGCCCTTCGATATCCGTTCCTCGAGCATCAAGGTCGTGATGAGGAACCCGCTGATGACGAAGAAGATCTCGACACCGAGGAATCCGCCAGGGATGAACGTCGCCCCCGCGTGATACGCGATGACGGCACACACACTGAGTGCGCGGAGCCCATCGAGTGCGGGCACGTAGCCGAGAGATCGTGTGCTCATTGACGGCTAGTTGTCAGCTGCCACGACGCAACGATCGCAATCAGGAACACGAGCGCTCCGAGCGAATACGGTGCGCCGATTCCAACTCGATCGAACGACAGTCCAGCAAGCGGTGGCCCAATGACTCGTGCAAGCGCGCCTGCGGACTGTTGGAACCCGAGGACCTCGCCGCGTTGATCGGCTGGAGCAGAATTCGCGACGAGGGTCGTCAATGAAGGGTTGCTCACACCACTGCCGATGACAATCAAGGCGAGTGCAACGAAAAGCACCACCCACACTGACGCGCCACCCAGCACCCCGAGTCCACACGCCACGAGAACGAGTCCGCTTTGTAGCAATCGTGTGCTCCCGAATCGCTTGGTGAGTGGACCGATCAGCATCCCCTGCACGAGCGACATTGCCAAACCGATTGCGAAAAAGACCGCCGCAGTTGAGCCTTCGGTGAGGTCGAAGCGTGCGCCTCCGAACAGCGAGAACGTCGCCTCAAATCCGGCGAATGGAAGCGCAGAGAAGAATCCGATCACGATGAATCGATTCACTTGACGCACGCGGCGCGAAGGCGATCGTGGCTGCCTCACCGTCGTGGACGTCTCGGGCAGACGTATGACAGCGGCGATCGCGTTTGCTGCGGCAAGACCGGAAGCGACGAAGAACGGTACGTGGGGCCCACCGAGTGCTGCAAGACCACCGAGCGCGGGTCCAACCACGAACCCCACTCCAAAGGCCATCCCGAGTAGTCCAAGCATGCGTGCACGCTGTTCTGGCTTGCCGAGATCGACGACCGCGCTCTGCGCGACGGCGATGCTCGCTCCCGACGCACCATCGATGATGCGACCGACGAAGAGCACCCACAGGGCTCCGGCGATGCCGGTGACGAAACTTCCGACCGCCGTTCCGATGAGAGAAACAATGATGACTGGCTTGCGGCCGACTCGATCGGAAAGTCGACCAAGCATGGGTGCGCAGATCATCTGTGCGAGCGAGAACGACGCAAACAGCAGACCGACTTGAAGCCCACTCGCTCCGAATCGGTCGGCGTAACGACCCAAGATCGGAGCCACGATTCCGAACCCGACCATGTCGAGCGCGACAGTCGACCAGATGACCCAGAATCCGCGGGGCAACGGCTCCCGCTCGGTGGTCGTCGTCATCGACATCCCTTTGTGTTACGCGCGACGCACGCGAGTGCCGTCCTTGGTGGTTTCCACCACGTAGCCGGCCGATTGCAACTCACCACGAATCCGATCGGCTGCGGCAAAGTCTTTCGCGGCGCGGGCCGCATCCAACTGCCGGGCAAGATCGGCAGCAGAATCCTCAACGTCGCTTCCCGCTTGCAGGTCGAGTCCGAGTGCAGAACACATGGTCATCACTGCTGCTGCGAGTGATGCGGCGAGCGCGCGGTCACCTGAGTCAACAGCAGCGTTGGCACGTCGAACCGTGTCGAAGATCAGTGCGGTCGCACCAGGTGTGTCGAGATCGTCATCCATGACGCGTCGGAACGAAGTGAGGACGTCACCGTCGGCCGTGGCCACACCGAGCGCGGCCAGTCGGGACGCGAACGCATCGAGACCCGCGAGCGACTTCACCGACGCATCGATGTTGTCTTGGCCAACCTTCACCGGCGACCGGTAGTGCGTCTGCAGGAGCAACATGCGATAGGCGCGCGGGTCGTAGTGCTCGATCAAGTCGAGGAGATTCGTGACGTTGCCCAAGCTCTTCGACATCTTTTCGCCCTCGGCATCGACGACGAAGCCGTTGTGCATCCAATGCTGCGCGAAGGTCTTACCGAGTGCGACCGCTTGTGCGCGCTCATTCTCGTGATGCGGAAAACGCAGGTCGGCACCACCGCAGTGCAAGTCGAAGGATTCACCCAGTAACTCGAGACTCATGACGACGCATTCGCTGTGCCACCCAGGTCGACCCTCTCCCCACGGCGACGGCCAACTCGGTTCACCGGGCTTCGAGAACTTCCACAACGCGAAGTCTGCGGGTGTTCGCTTCTCTGCGGCACCGAGCACCTCGCGATCACCACCACCGCTCAGCATGTCTTCCAAGCTCTGATGGGCAAGGAGGCCGTAGTCGGGCACTGCGTTGACGTCGAGATACACACCATCCGACGTCGCATATGCAGCATTCCTGGACATCAAGGTGCCGATCATCTCCACCATCTGGGTGACGTACTCGGTCGCGTGCGGTACGTCGGTCGGGCGCAACACGTTCAATTTGCGCATTGCCGTGAACCAAACGTCCTCACACTTGTGAGTGATGTCCTCCCACGGGCGACCTTCGCGATTGGCGCGGTCGATGATCTTGTCGTCGATGTCGGTGATGTTCGACACGAGCCGAACGGTGAGCCCACTCCACTCCAGGTAACGGCGAAGGATGTCGTAGACGAGGGTGGCTCGACCGTGACCGAGGTGCGGAGGGCCGTAGACCGTTGGTCCGCAGAGGTAGATCCCGATCTTTCCGGGCTCGCGTAAGTGGACCTCGCGCACCTCGCGCGTCGCAGTGTCGTAGAGGTGCAGCATTTCCGTCATTCTAAAGGCGCATCCACACGCCAAGCCCTGCGCAAGCCCAATACAGTTGATCCGCGATGAACGTCCCCGAAAAGCCGACGCTGGAGGATCTCGAGCCTCGCCTCATGCAGCGCTGGGAAGCCGAGGGCGTCTACCGATTCGACCGCTCCGCCACCCGCGACTCCGTCTTTGCAGTCGACACTCCTCCGCCGACGGTGTCCGGCTCTCTGCACATGGGCCACGTCTTCAGCTACACCCACACCGACACGCTCGCTCGCTTCTGGCGCATGTGTGGCAAGAGCGTCTTCTATCCGATGGGCTGGGACGACAATGGTCTCCCGACCGAACGTCGCGTACAGAACTACTTCGGCGTCTCGTGTGATCCGTCCATCGCATACGACCCGAACTTCACACCACCATTCCGTGGTGACGTCCCGAAAGATCACCGCGCAGTGGCGATCTCGAGGCCGAATTTCATTGCGCTGTGCGAAGAACTCACCCACCAAGACGAAAAGGTGTTCGAGGATCTGTTCCGCCGACTCGGGTTGTCCGTCGACTGGTCGCTTCTGTATTCCACGATCAGTGACCATGCTCGCAAGACGAGTCAGGCGGCATTCCTTCGCAACTTGAGTCGCGGTGAGGCGTATGCGCAAGAAGCTCCGACATTGTGGGATGTCGACTTCGGCACCGCCGTCGCACAGGCAGAGCTCGAGGACCGTGAACGGCCGGGCGCGTACCACTCGATTGCGTTTTCTCGCAGCGATGGTTCAGGTGACGTGATGATTGCAACCACTCGACCCGAACTCATTCCCTCGTGCGTCGCGCTCGTCGCGCATCCCGATGACCCCCGATATCAGCCGCTCTTCGGCAAAACCGTCAAGACCCCGCTCTTCGGTGTCGAAGTTCCAGTGTGTGCTCACGAACTTGCACAGATCGACAAAGGAACCGGCATCGCCATGATCTGCACGTTCGGTGACCTCACCGACGTCATCTGGTGGCGCGAACTCCAACTGCCAACGCGTGCGGTGATCGGTCGTGATGGAAGATTGGTGAAAGACACACCGGAGTGGATCACGACGAGCGCGGGCAAGGATGCTTACGCAGTGCTCGCGGGGCTCAAGGTGAATCAGGCGCAACAGAAGATCGTCGAACAACTCCGTGCCTCGGGAGAGATGCACGGCGAACCGGAAAAGATCATGCACCCGGTCAAGTTCTACGAAAAGGGTGACCGACCACTCGAGATCGTCACTTCACGCCAGTGGTACATCCGCAACGGCGGTCGCGACGAGAGCCTTCGCGCAGCACTCTTGTGCCGCGGCGGTGAGCTCGCATGGCACCCCGACTTCATGCAACACCGCTATTCGAATTGGGTCGAGGGATTGAATGGTGACTGGCTGATCTCGCGCCAGCGCTACTTCGGGGTGCCGCTCCCCCTCTGGTATCCACTCGACGCAAACGGCGAGCCGAACTTCGACAAGCCGTTGGTTCCAAACGAGTCGCAATTGCCGATCGATCCGAGCACCGACGTCCCGTCCGGCTTCACGGAGGGTCAGCGTGGTCAGGCCAACGGATTCGTCGGCGAGTCAGACGTCATGGATACATGGGCAACCTCGTCGCTCACGCCACAGATTGCTGGTCGCTGGATCGAAGACCCAGACCTTTTCGGTCGCATGTTCCCGATGGACGTCCGACCACAAGGTCACGACATCATTCGCACCTGGTTGTTCGCCACCACGGTTCGCAGTCACTTCGAACACGACGTGATGCCGTGGCGCAATGCAGCGCTTTCTGGATGGATCCTTGATCCCGACCGCAAGAAGATGTCGAAGTCCAAGGGCAACGTCGTGACACCGATCGATCTCTTCGACCAATACGGCAGCGACGCGGTTCGCTACTGGGCGGCAAGTGCTCGACCAGGAGTCGACACCGCCTTCAGCGAGGACCAAATGAAGGTGGGACGCAAACTTGCCACCAAGTTGCTCAATGTCACCAAGTTCGCGCTTGGAATCGGAGACGTTGACCCATCAGTCGCGCCGTCACACGCGATCGACGTTGCGATGTTGGCGCGTCTCGCCGAGGTCGTCGACGACGCAACGCGCGCGTTCGAGGGTTTCGACTATGCCCGCGCGCTCGAACGCACCGAGTCATTCTTCTGGTGGTTCTGCGACGACTACGTCGAGCTCGTCAAGACCCGTGGTTACACCGAAGGTCCGGATGCGGCGTCCGCTCGCGCCGCACTTCGTCGAGCCCTGAGCACCCTGCAGCGACTGCTCGCCCCACACATCCCGTTTGCAACCGAAGAAGTGTGGTCGTGGTGGCAGAACGGCTCGATTCACACATCCACGTGGCCGACGCGAGGTGATCTTCTCGACGGAACATCAACCGTCAGCGACCACAATGCGCATTTGGATGCAGTGTGTGCGGTGCTCGCAGTGATCCGCCGAACGAAGACCGAGGCTAAGGTCTCGCAACGCGCAGAAGTCGAGCATGTCTCGGTCTCCGCAACGAAAGTACAAATCGACGCCATCGAGAAGTCGCTCGAGGATCTTCGCAATGCAGGAGCGATCGCGAACATCGAGTTCCGCGTTCACGATGATGCGGTGATTACCGCAAACGTTCGTCTCGTCGAATCTGCCTAAGCAACGCCCACTACGCTGAGACAACGATGAGATCGTCTCGGCGTCCGTGGTCGCACTTTGCCATTCTCGCCTTCAACATCGGCATCGCAGGCCTGCTCGTCGTCGTTGGTGTCGGCATGCTGTGGGCAGGTCAGCGCTTGAGCACGCGTCAGGTAGTGAGCATCGGACGTGACCAAAACGCGACACCGGTAGACGACGCCAACATCACTCCGTCAGAGGAATGGAACCTCACGGAGGGCGATCTCCAGGCGAAGAACTTCCTGCTCACCGGGTCGGACAACGGAGGTTGCGTCGACCCAGACTCCCCATACGCGGGCGCATTCGGCGACCGAACGAGCTTTGGTGAGCGAAGCGACACGATCATGATCATTCGCGTCAATCCACTCGACAACCAAGCGGCCTTCCTTTCGTTTCCCCGTGACCTTTGGGTCAAGATCGCTGGGTCGACGCGATCGAACCGCATCAACACGGCCTTCGAAAGAAAGAATCCGAATCGCCTCATCAACACCATCTACGAGAACTTCGGCATCCCAATCGACCATTACGTCAACATCGACTTCTGCGCCTTCAAGGAAATCGTTGATGCGGTGGGTGGCGTGAGCGTGCCCTTCGCATACGAGACTCGCGATCAGAAGACAGGGTTGTATGTTCCGCGAGCAATGTGCTTCCAGTTTTCCGGCGACCACGCACTCGCCTACGTGCGGTCACGATCCGGCTATTCGTACTTCGACCCCGCCAAGGGATCGTGGGTCAAGGACGGCACGTCGGATCTCGGTCGCATCAGCAGACAACAAGACTTCATCCGCCGCGCGATGCAACGCGCGCTCGACAAGGGCTCGAGTAGCCCTCGAGTCGCCAACGAACTCTTGAACACCGGGTTGCGTAACGTCATCACCGACGACCAACTTTCCGCACTCTCCATGCTCCAATTGGCGCAGGCGATGCGCAACATCAATACCTCCAAGATTCCCTCGTACACGATCAGCAGTGCGGGTCAAATGATCGGCGAAGAAGCAGTTCTCATCCCGAAGATTCAAAACGACACCATGCGCCAGGTCCTCGCGCTGTTCCAAGGCAAGGCGAGCTTCGGCACGTCGAGCGCAGGCGATGAGGGAGCGCTTGCCCCAAATGCGATCTCCCTGCGCGCATTCACGACTCGCTCCTCCGCGTCACCGTCGACAACAGTTCCCGCGGTTGCGCCGGAACAAGACACGCTCGGGATCGTGCCCCCAGACGATCCGTCCTGCCGCTAGCTGAGAACGCCGAGCATCGCCTCGGGAATGTCCGACGGCCCGCTCACCGTCGCAAACCGCGCACCAACTCGTTGAGAGAACGCTCGCGCTTCGTCACTGTCATCCGAATGCGCAATGATGACAAGCTCGTCAAGGCACCGCGCGGATTCCTCGGCCGCCTGCGCGGACGTTGAGCGACAATCCGAAAGCAAGATCGTGATCCTTCGCTGCGCCGTCGATCGGGCGAGTTGCGAAGCTGACTCCCGGAGTGCATCTGCGAGATTCGTCGTACCAAACCCACGTAGCGACAGCACCGAGGTGACGAGTTGGTCAACGGGAACCTCGTCCGTTTGCGATTTGGCCACTCCAACGTCTCCGCCGAATACCAAGATGCTGTAGTCCGTCGGCTTGCGGTGGGCAACGGCTGCGGCGGCAAGTGCAGCCGTTGCGAGCGGGGCTCCACCCATCGAACCGCTCCTGTCGATCACAAGACTGATGGCGTGGGTGTTCTTCGTCCACACGCGATGA
Source organism: Actinomycetota bacterium (assembly GCA_009927375.1). Classification (GTDB taxonomy): domain Bacteria; phylum Actinomycetota; class Acidimicrobiia; order Acidimicrobiales; family Ilumatobacteraceae; genus UBA3006. The sequence goes on from RFNE01000201.1 coordinate 10,219, forward strand.
CGAATCTCATCAATTTCGAGCACACCGGTGGCGCGATGACTCACGAGCGCATCAGTACTCGCATCGATGTCGAATTCGCCAGAAGAATCACTCGTTCGTTGGCTGACGACGCGTCCGACGCCACGTCGCGTCGGACCCACACGTGAACTCACCTCGATGAAGATTCGTCCGGCCAGTGTTCGTGCCAACTCACTCAAGGACGGATCGGTCGCAGCAACGAGGTCCGCGAGCATCGACAGCGCCTCGTCTGGTTCACTCGCAAGTTTCTGTGCGAATGCATCCTCGTCGAGGACGCCGACCTCGGGCGAGATCTCTTCGAAACCGTCGTGGCCCTCGAGTTCGCGTCGCGAAACGGTGCGCTTGGATGCGCGTGCCGCTGGAGAGGATGTTGGCGGTCGCTCTAGCGACGACTTGGCGCCCCCGTCGGGGCGCTCGCTTTTCCCGAACGGTCTCGTTCGTCAGCCGCAAATTGACGATCCCACAGTTCTTCGATGATTGACTCCGCGCTGCGTGTGACGCCCTCACGCACTCTCACGCGACCGCTCAACGACACAACGGCGGCGTCCTTCCCACATGCATCTCGAGTTGCGGCCGATCCGCGCATTGCAACCAATTGATCAGCGACCATCACCGTGTCGATTGCACCACGAACCGATGAGCCCACGCGAAGTTCAGGGTGGGACCTCGTTGCCCTTGCAACCTCGACGACACCGCGAACCCACGCCGAGTCGAAATCCTTCACCGATCCGCGCGTTGCGTGCTCGACGATTGCCACCTCGTCGTCGAGTGACTGGTACGTCATTGCAACACGGCACACACGATCGGAGATCGCACTCGAAATGCGCGCTGTTCCCACGGCGTCGAAAGGGTTCATCGCTGCAACCAGCCGGAATCCATCACCCGCAGTGACCTTCCCGTATCGCGGGATGGTGATCTCTCCCTCGCTCATCACCGTGACGAGAACGTTCAGGGTCTCCTCAGGAATGCGGTTGATCTCTTCGACGTACAAAAGCGCACCTTCGCGCAACGCCTGGACGAGTGGACCGTCGACGAACGAACTTGCTGCGTACCCCTCGTCAAGCACTCGGGCAGGATCGAAGTTTCCGATCAGTCGACTCGGTGTGAGTTCGGCATTGCCCTCGACGAACACGAAGGACACGCCGAACGACTGAGCAACTGACCGCAAGAGCGTCGACTTGCCGGTTCCGGGAGGGCCCTCGAGAACGACGTGGCGTCGTGCGCCGAGCGCAGCGACGACCAGCTCAACTTCTCGCGTGCGGCCAACGACACCCTGTGCCGCGGCCGATGCTCGTGAACCTACGTCGCCCGAGCGCTCCTTAGGCATATTTGATGACGCCGCGAATGTTCTCACCTTCGCGCATCGCGCGGTAGCCCTCGTTGACTTCCTCGAGTGCGTACTCGCGCGTCACAAGTCCGTTGAGGTCGAGCTGACCTTCACGGAACAAGCCGAGCAACTTCGGAATGTCGGAGCGGGGGTTTCCCGAACCGAACAACGAGCCAACCAGTTGCTTTTCCGACAATGTGAGGTCGAGCAGGCTGATGTTGGCCGTCATCTCCATCAGAGGATGGATGTTCGTGACGACGACACGGCCGCCCTTCGACACTGCGGCCATTGCCTCGCCGATCATCGCACCGTTGCCGACGCCCATCGTCATGATGACCTTGTTGGCCATCGTTCCCCACGTCAACTGCTGCACCATCGGGATCGCCTCTGCGAGCGACGCGGCGGTATGTGTTGCACCGAACTCCATCGCCTTTTCGCGCTTGAACTCGATCGGGTCGACCGCAATGATTCGCTTCGCACCCGCAAGACGTGCGCCCTGCACCGCGTTCGCACCAATGCCACCAATGCCGACGACCACAACGGTGTCGCCGGGCTTGACTTCGGCGGCGTACACGCTCGATCCCCAACCGGTGACGACACCGCAACCGAGCAAGCACGCGCGATCAAGCGGAATGTCCTTCTCGATCTTGATGCAGCTTGCTTCATTCACGACGGTGTGCTCGGCAAAGGTGCCGAGCAGGCACATGATGCCAAGGTCCTTGCCGTCCTTGTGGTGACGAGCGGTCTGATCGGAGATCTGCAGACCCGTAGCGAGGAACTGTCCCATGTCGCAGATGTTCTGGTGACCGGTGCTGCAGCTCGGGCAACGACCACACGAGGGAATGAAACCGAATACGACGTGGTCGCCGGGCTGCAACCACGTGACACTCGAACCGACTTGCTGAACGACACCGGCACCCTCATGCCCTCCGATGATCGGAAATGCGGCAGGCAAGTCGCCAGTGACGAGGTGCTCGTCGCTATGGCACATTCCGGAGGCAACGAGCTTGACGAGTACTTCGTTCGGACCGGGAGGATCGAGGTCGATTTCTTCAATGCTCCACGGAGCGTTGAGTTCCCACAACACGGCTGCTTTCGTCTTCACAATGACCCCCACCTCTGCGCAGTCGCCCACGCCGTTGTCCTGACTGGGCATATTGTTGCCCAAACCCCTCCAGCGACGCTACCCCGAGGCGCGCCCCATGATTACTGTGGAGTGCAATGGAACCAACAGCAGCACTCGAGCAGGACCGCATCAGCGACGCTGAGGCCACCGGCACCCGCGATTCGGCACAGCCGCAGATCGTTGAAGAACTTCTCATCGAGGAGATCTCCATCGACGGCATGTGCGGCGTGTACTGATCCGCACGACCTTCCACGATGACCCTCACGCTCGACTCGGCGTGTGAACTGCACCCCGACGTCGCCTTGCGACCAGAGCCCTTCGGCGCACTCGCGTATCACTACGGCAACCGTCGCCTGATCTTCCTCAAGCACCCGGACGTGGTCGCCGTCGTTCGTGATGCCGCAAACCATCGCTCGCTGCGCGAAGTACTTGTCGAAAACGGCATCGCTGAGTCGCGTTGGCCGTCGTTCATTTCTGCTCTCACGTCGCTCGCGCAGTCCGAGGTGATTCGTGTCCACTAGTTCGCTCGCTGCACAGATGAAGCAGGGGCTCGACGCCCCCATCTGTCTCACGTGGGAATTGACGTATGCCTGCAATCTCCAGTGCGTCCATTGCCTCTCATCGAGTGGCACCCGAGACCCGCGCGAGCTGACGACCGAGCAGGCCAAGGCAGTGCTCGACGAACTTCGTGACCTGCAGGTGTTCTACATCAACATCGGTGGTGGTGAGCCGATGGTGCGACGCGACTTCTTCGAGTTGCTCGAACATGCGGAGCACTGCAACATCGGCGTCAAGTTCTCCACCAACGGCGCGTTCATCACTCCAGAGAACGCCCGACGGTTGGCCGCGATGAACTACCTCGACATCCAGATCAGCCTTGACGGCGCAAATCGCGCGACGAACGATCGAGTTCGTGGCGAAGGTTCGTACGACATTGCCCTTCGTGCAATGGACAACCTGCGGGATGCGAGTTTTGGTCGGTTCAAGATCTCGGTCGTGATGACGCGAGAAAATGTCTCCCAACTGGATGAATTCAAGGCGCTTGCCGACTCTTACGGAGCCCAACTGCGCATCACCCGATTACGACCCGCTGGTCGCGGCGCAGACACGTGGAATGAGCTCCACCCGACTGCGGCCCAACAGCGAGTGATCTACGACTGGCTCATGCACCATGGAGAAGACGTCTTGACCGGAGACTCGTTCTTCCACTTGAACGCATTCGGTGACGCACTCCCCGGACTCAACTTGTGCGGCGCGGGTCGCGTGGTCTGTCTCATCGATCCGCTCGGTGATGTCTATGCATGCCCGTTCGTCATCCATGATGAGTTCAAGGCGGGCAGCGTGCTCGAAGATGGAGGATTCACGCACGTCTGGAAATCGAGCGACCTCTTCACCTCATTGCGCGAGCCCGAATCGCCTGGAGCATGCGCATCGTGCGGGAGCTACGACGCATGCCAAGGCGGATGCATGGCAGCGAAGTTCTTCACCGGGCTTCCCCTCGATGGTCCAGACCCCGAATGCGTGAGCGGGCACGGTGAGCACGCACTCTCGTCCGCTGGTGCTGCCCCTCGCCCATCGATGGATCACTCGAAGCCAGTGCGCCTCACCGTGAAGGCTCGCCGAAGTCCAGTTCTCGTCACTCACCACAGCGGAGGGAGTCCATCATGAACGGTGTCTCGACAGGTGGTGTCATCGCCCTTCTCCTCCTTGGATATTTCCTCGGAACGTTCCCGAGTGCACTGATCGTCGCGAAGCGCGGTGGCATCGACGTCACCGCCGAGGGTTCGGGAAATCCGGGCACGTCGAACGTCGTGCGCCTACTCGGCTGGCGTTATGGCGCAGTCGTGATGATTCTCGACATCGGCAAGGGTGCGCTCGCAGTTGGCGCTGCGGCGATCGTTGCCGGCGATCGCGTGACCCAACTCGGATATCTCTGCGGCTATGCGGCGGTCATCGGACATACGTTCCCAATCACGCGCAAGTTCGTCGGTGGTAAGGGTGTCGCGGCTGGTGGCGGTGCGATGTTCGTGCTCTACCCACTCATGAGCCTCGTGTTGTGCAGTTCGTGGTTCGTCATCAGGAAGGTCACCGGGAAGTCCTCGGTTGCATCGCTCGTGATCACCATCTGCGTTCCGTTGTACATCGTGTTCTTCCGCGACAATCGCTGGGAACTCCTCGATGCTCTCGGTCTCGTCGTGTTGATCATCATCCGACACACGGCGAACATCAAGCGACTTGGTCGCGCGAGGAAAACGCGGCCTAAGGCCCGAGGGCGTCCATGGCCACCTTCATCACCGACTTCTTCGACTCGCTCAAGGAGTTCTCGTCTTCGCCGTGGTTCTACGTGATCATCTACGTGATCGCGGTGCTGGACTCCGTCTTCCCCGTCGTACCGAGCGAAACACTCGTGATCATCGGCGGAGTGTCCGCGGGTCTCGGTGATCTCTCGATCACGTTCGTCGTGCTCGCCGCTGGTCTCGGAGCATTCACCGGAGACAACATGAGTTACCTGATCGGACGCAGAGCGAGTGGAGCGATCACGCGAAGATACGAACGAACGGAGAAGGGCCGGCGACGGCTCCAAACGGTCATCAACCAAATCCACGAACGCGGCGGCTTGCTGCTCATCACCGCGCGATTCATCCCTGGAGGGCGGACGATTCTCACGTTGTCGTGTGGCATTACCCGTCAAGAACGTCGGTGGTACATGGGCTGGATCGCTGCCGCAGCAACGATCTGGGCGCTCTACGCATCACTACTCGGCTTCATCGGTGGCAAGACGTTCGAGGAGAATCACACACTCGCGTTCGTGGTCGCATTTGTTGCTGCCGTTTCGGTGACGGTGGTCATCGAAATCATTCGCGCGGTCCTGAAGAAGATCCGCAAGCGAACGCCGTGAAGTTTGCAACGCGTCGACTTCGTGAGTTGACGTCTGCGAAAGTGTCCTCGATCGAGCGACCGATCCTTGCGATTCCCGTCGGATCGTGCGAGCAGCACGGACCTCACCTCCCACTCGGTACCGACACGATCATCGCCGAGGCGTTGTGTGACGCCCTCGCATCACTCAATGCTCGGATCGTGGTCAGTCCATCGCTCACGATCACTTCGAGCGGTGAACACGCAGGCTTTCCTGGCACGCTCTCGATCGGAGGTCCGGCGACGTCATCGACGATCATCGAGCTCGTGCGCTCTGCCGACTGGGCAACGGGTGTCGTACTCGTGAACGGTCACGGTGGGAACGCTTCACCAGTGAGTGATGCCGTTGCGATACTTCGAGCGGAGTCGCGAGTCGTCACCGACTGGTGGCCACGCATCGACGGTGGTGACGCGCATGCCGGGCACATTGAAACCTCACTCATGTTGCACCTCGCAGCCGATCTCGTGGACATGGAGCGGGCGGAAGTCGGCAACACCCAACCACTTCGTGAGATTGCCGACTCACTTCGCTCCGGCGGTCTCCGAGCAGTCTCGTCGAATGGAGTTCTCGGCGATCCCCGACATGCATCACGAGAAGTCGGTGAGAAGTTGATGGCGGACCTGGTCAGTCAACTCAACCACCACGTCGCGCTGCATCACCCATGACTCCAGATCCGTCGTTCGTTTGCGATTCGTCATGGCATCGCTACTCGGACGGCACCACCCTCGTTGCCGGATCTCCGCTTGCGGTGTTTTCCCTCAGCGAAGCCGGACGTGACGTCGCTCGAGCACTCGAAGCTGGTGAGCCGCTCCCCGACTTCCATCGACCACTGACTTCTCGACTAGCAGCAGCTGGTGCAATTCACCCTCTTGCGTCCGAACTCGAAGAGTCGCTCGAGACATTGCTGACAGTCGTCATTCCCGCGCACGTTTCAGATGACGCCGGAATCGCGCGACTGACACGTTTAATCGAGGAACTCAGCGTGCAGTGTTCAGTCATCGTCGTCGATGATGCGTCGCCGCAGGCGTTCATGATTCCCAATGCCGCAAAGATCGTCAGGTTGGACACGAACCGCGGACCAGCTGTAGCACGAAACGCAGGACTCGAAATGGTGACCACGCCGTTCGTGGCGTTCATCGACAGTGATGTCACCGAGTGTGGTTCAGCCCTGCCCCTCCTCGTTGCAACATGTTCACTGGACGGTGTCGGACTCGCCGCACCACGGGTTGCAAGCCGACCAGGAGTAACGCGACTTGCTCGATACGAGGAGCGATTCTCTCCGCTCGATCTCGGTTCGGAACCCGGCCGCGTCGCTCCTGGCTCACGAATCTCCTACGTCCCGTCGGCGATGTGGGTCGTGAGGACGGAGGTTGCAAAGTCCCTCGGCGGCTTTGATGCCGAGATGCGAGTCGGTGAGGACGTCGACTTTGTCTGGCGACTCGTCCGCGCAGGTTCGACGGCGAGATACGAGCCACGTGCCGTCGTGCACCACGATCCCCGTCCGACGCTCAGAGCGCTCATGAGACAGCGATTCTTCTACGGAGGCTCCGTCGGTCCGCTCTCCATTCGACATCCATCGCTCCTTCGACCGCTCAAGACGAGCTGGCATTCGGTTGCGCTGTGGGTGTTCTTCTTCGCCGGTCTTGCACCGATCAGTGCGCTACTCGGGATCTACACGTTCGTCGGTCTCGCTCGCCGACTTCGCCACCTCGACCACGGAGTTCGCGAAGCATTGCGTCTCGTCGTTCGTGGGCATTGGTCCGCACTTTCCTCGATCGTCCGTGCCCTTCGACGCGAGTGGATACCCCTTACGCTCCTGTGCCTTATGTTCGGTGGTTACCTCGGTGCGCTCGCGCTCGCCGTCTTGTTCATTCCATCCATCGTGGACTATTTCCGTGGCTCCAAACGGCTCGATCCGGTCACGTTTGTTGTCCTGCGCATCCTCGACGATGCGTCATATGGAATGGGTGCGGTCACGTCATGCGTCCGCAACCGAACGATCAGACCGGTTGTACCTGATCTGCGGACGTGGCGCGCAAACGTGCACTGATGTCGTTGCACTCCTCGCACACCGAGGCTGGAATCACACCGAGACGCATCAGGATCGCAAACATCTTGCAGCCGAGACAGAATGCAAACGCTGCTTCAAGGAACGCTGCGAACACCAATCCAACGATCACTAGGCGTGCAGCAATGACCGCGTCCTGCACATAGAGCACACTCGCCACGATTGACATCGCGGCGCCGACTCCCTGTGCAAATCGCTTCGGTGGACCAGGAACGAACTTGTGCTGGATGTTCAAACGCGGGGTAATCACCTGAGTGGCAAGTCGACCAAGCGGGCTCAGCGTTGGGCCCGTCAAGACTCGTGCGACGAATCCATACGTGAGCGCTGCAAGGATCCAGCCGTTTCCAGTTGCTGCGAACGCAAGTCCGAGGACGACAGCGCCGGTTGCAACGATTCGAGCACTTGTTTCATTGACGGGATTGGGGAAACTGAACAGTCCTGGCATGCCGACAGCCTAGGAGCCAATTGTTGACCTAACAAGTCGTATTTAGGACCCCCCTCTGGAAGCCCGATACCGTTGCGGGCGATGACTTTGCGGCTGGTGGTCGACCAATCGGCCTGGAACGCCCACGTTCAGGGGGTCACATCCGCACTCCGGCCCCTCGTTCCTGTCATCAAGGGGAACGGCTACGGGTTCGGCCGCTCCGTCCTGATGAAGCACGCCACAGGATTCTCCGATGAGGTCGCAGTCGGAACCGTCTACGAACTTGCTGATGTTCCGGAAAGCACCACACCGATCGTCCTGACTCCAGTCGATGACGCGTGCACAGTCCCACTTCGTTCTGATGGCATCTACACGGTTGGCTCTGTTCACCATGCGGTCACCTTGCACAAGCTCGGTCACAACGGACCAGTCATCATCAAGTTGCGATCCCGAATGCAGCGCTACGGAGTTGCTCCCGGCGACGTGGACGAACTCGTCAAGACGGTGAATGACGCTGGGTTGTCGATTCATGGGTGGTCGATCCATCCCCCACTCACCAGTGCGACCACCGACCACGTCTCCGAGATCGCAAGCTGGGCAAATGATCTGGACGATGACCTTCCGATCTACGTGAGTCATGTCGATCGCGAGGCACTTGAGGAGTTGCGTGGTCGTTTTCCCCGACACGAGTTCCGTGCACGAAGCGGCACGACGTTATGGCTCGGTGACAAGTCGATGCTCAAGTTGGAAGCAAACGTCATCGACACGCACCCGACCCGTGGCGGTCTCGCCGGATATCGCCAAGTTGCAGTTCCTGGCGAGGGGACGATCGTCCTCATTGGTTGTGGCACGGCCCACGGAATCTTGAGCGTCCAGACGGTTTGTCGCCATTCCACTTCAACCGCACGCGATTACATCTTCTCGAATCTCCCCACATGCACACGTCTATGGTCTTCATTCCCGCCACAGCCGAGGTTCCTCAGGTCGGTGAGTGGATCGACGTCCAGCAGTCGATGACCCGCGCACTCGTCGACACCATCACGTGGCAGTAGCGACTACCGAACGACTTCGCTCCCTCGACGTCGTTCGAGGTATCGCACTCATCGGCGTCATTGCACTCAACTACCACGCGGTCCTGAACGAACAAGACGCGTTTTCGCCAATCGATGCCACGTTCTTCTCGCGGCTCTTCAATCCGGTTTCCGGTGTGCTGACTACACGTTTTGCCGCCACGTTCGTCTTCGTCGCAGGGATCGGCGTGACCTTGATGTCATCGCGACTCAAGCCAGCAGATATCGATGGCGTCCATCATCTTCGCCTCACACTGTTGCGACGCGGGATCTTCCTCCTGCTCGTCGGCTACGGGCTCGAATGGATGTGGCCAGGAACGATCCTCTTCTACTACGGCGCGTACTTCATCCTCGCAAGTGTGCTCGTCAACCGCTCGACTCGCATCGTGGTCGCCACTGCAATCGTGTCGGTCGTCGCTGCCGCAGGACTCAATCTCTGGCGAGTATCCGAACGTTTCGCCGACAACTACACCGCGTGGCTCGATCCCGCATCTCTTGACACGCCTCGCAACGTCGCGCTCCGCCTGTTCGTCGGCTACACACACCCAGTCTTTCCATGGCTTGCGTTCTTTCTCACCGGAATGGTCGTCGCGAGGAGATTCACCGGTGAACGAATGATCACGCGTCGGCATGCCACGGTTGCGGCGATTCTCGTCGTTGGCACATATCTCCTCCGTGACCTCATTCGACCATCGTTGATCACCGATCGCGCTGCGTCTCTTCGCGCATCTGCCGTTTCTCTCCAACCATTCGACCGAGGAATCCTGTACGTACTGAGCACGCTCGGGATCGCGATCCTTGCGGTGTGGTCGATCGAGCGACTCGTCGAGCGTCATCCGAATGCCAAACCAGTAGACGTACTTTCTCGTGCCGGGAGAATGTCCCTCACGCTGTATATCGCTCACATCCTGATCTTCAAGCTCATCGTTGATGTGCTCGGTGCCGTACGCCCAACCGGTTTGGATACTGCGCTGCTCTTGACACTTGCCGTGTACCTGGGTGGACTTGTCGTTGCGTGGTTCGTGCTCTCACGTCGATCACGCGGCCCAGTCGAATGGCTCTATCGAATGGTCGGCGGCAGGTGATCAACGAACGGTGGAGAGCGGTAGTCGGAGCTGAACTCCACAAGCCGTACTGGAGTTCGCTCCAGGATTTCCTCACACGTGAACGATCGCAACAGGAGGTCTATCCACCCCAGGCGCACGTGTTCGCCGCACTCGATCTCACGCCACCAGAAGATGTCCGCGTGGTCATCGTCGGCCAAGATCCCTATCACGGTCCCGGGCAAGCACATGGATTGAGTTTTTCCGTTCCTCGCGGGATCGTGATACCGCCGTCCTTACGAAACATCTTCACTGAACTCCACGATGACCTTGGTATCGCACCATCTCGTCACGGGAACTTGGAGTCGTGGGCAAGACAAGGAGTGTTGCTGCTGAACGCGACGCTCACCGTCCGCTCGGGCGAGGCAGGTTCACATCGTGGCCACGGATGGGAGACGTTCACCGACGCAATCCTCGGCCATCTCGGACGTCAAGCCATGCCGCTCGCATTTGTCTTGTGGGGTACATCTGCACGATCGAAACGCTCGCTGATCAATGACAGTCACACCGTGATCGAGTCGGCACATCCGTCACCGCTCTCTGCGCACCGAGGATTCTTCGGCTCTCGAGTCTTCTCACAGATCAACCAGCACCTCGCTCGACATCAGTTCGCTGCGATCGACTGGCGGCTCCCCGAGTAGTTTTGCGGTGTGGGAACGGTTCGGCGACACCTCTTCATCGATGCTGACGCCGACACCGTGTGGGGTCTCGTCGGTGCACCGGAGCGGTTGCACGAATGGTTTCCGACGACATCCACGCGCATGGAAGGCAACAAGCGTTGGATCACGCTGGCATCCGGCATCACCTTCGAGGAAGACATCGTCACGCTCGACCACGACTTGCGAAGATTCCAATATCGGATCGTGAACAATCCGATCATCACCAGCCACCTGGGCACCGTCGACGTGATCCCCGACGGGGACCATCGTTGCGTGGTGATCTATTCCACCGACATGGAACCAGAAGTTTTGGCGCTGCCAATCGGCGGGGCCGCGGGTGTCGGGCTCGCGGCACTCAAGGAACGCTTCGAGGGGAACTCGTAATGGGCCGCAAGATTCTCTTCATCACGACGGATCAGCAACGATTTGATGCCCTCGGCTGCAACGGTGGTATCTACGCGCGGACGCCGAACATCGATGCGCTCGCCGCGAACGGGATCGTGTTCGATCGTGCACACCCGCAAAACGTCGTGTGCATGCCGTCGCGCAGCACCATGCTCACCGGACAACACGTGAGCACACATGGCGTCTGGATGAACGGGGTTCCCCTCCCCGAATCCGCCCCGAGCATCGCCCGCACACTTCACGACGTCGGATACTCGACCGCACTCATCGGCAAGGCACACTTCGAGCCGCTGCTCGACCCATTTCTGCGGTTCACGGAAAACCGCCTCGGTGCGCACCGTGTCACCGCAGAACCTGGCCACGATCCACACCGTGGCTTCGACCACATGGAGCTCGCCACACACGGCGCCGCGGGACAGTTGCACTACTCACAATGGCTGCGTGAACATCACCCCACGGAAATTGGCGGGTACTACAACGTGCTCGACCGAGAACTGCAGGTGAATGCAGAAGGCGGCGGCGACACGGGCGCGCCCCAGGTGAAGGCCAATCCAATTCCTCGCGAGTGGTATCACACCGATTGGGTTGCCGAACGCACGATTGCGTGGCTCGATTCACTCCCGAACGATCGCGATTGGTTCTGCTGGATGAGCTTCCCCGATCCACATCACCCGTGGGATCCACCGGCGAGTGAACTCCATCGCGTGCGCTGGCAGGACGTCGATCTTCCCGCCGGCTACATCGCCGACGCGAACGAGCGAGAGCGCGTCATCGACGACAAGTTGCGTCACTGGCGCGGCTGGTACGACGGGACGTTCGTTTCCAACTATGAAGCTCCTGCAAAGTGGGTTCCCTCGACGCTGACGCCAGATCAGGTGCGGGAAGTCAACGCATTCACCCACGTGGAGAATGAGCTCATCGACGAAGCCATCGGCCGTGTGCTTGCCGCGGTCTCGTCGCGCGGCTGGTCACAAGATCTCGACGTCGTTTACACCACTGACCACGGCGAGTTCCAAGGCGACTTCGGATTGCTGTTCAAGGGTCCGTACCACGTCGACTCACTGATGCGACTGCCACTCATCTGGCGACCCGCACCACGACTCGGGATGAAGCCAGCGCGTGTCGGCCGACCGGTTGGTCTCGTCTCACTCGCCTCGACGTTCGCCCACATCGCCGGACTCGACCAACCGAGCTACGCCGAAGCACCCCGACTTCCCGTGGACGATGCAGACGCCGATTCGCTCGGTCATGAACGTGTGCTGACGGAGTGGGACAGCGTGCTGTTCGGCAAGATCGTGCACCTCCGCACGATCCATCGTGACGGCTGGACATGTACTGCTGCCCTCGACGGCACGATGAATTCCTTTGGTGAAGGAGAGCTGTACGACGTCACCGCCGATCCACTGCAACACGTGAATCGATGGGACGATCCCTCCGTGCGAGCACTGCGCGACGAGCTCTTGGCCGACTTGTGGTCAAACCTTCCTCAGCAACAAACTCCGTTGCGGACGATGGACGCTCCGGTCTGAGACGACTCAGACGGCTGGAACTTGCTGCGTGACGCAGTGAATTCCACCGCCGCCATAGGCGAGGATGCCGCCGATGTCGAGTCCCACAACCTCACGGTCAGGCATGAAGTCCGCAAGCAATGCAAGCATCTCGTCGTCGTCGGGATGACCGCAGACGGGAACAATCGCTCCACCATTGACGAGGTAGAAGTTCAAGTACGGCACCTGAACCGTCGCGCCGTGATAGGTGATCGTCGGCAACACGGGTATCTCGCGAATCGTGACGTCGAATCGCTCGGCGACACGACGATTCTCAATCAAGCGTTCGTGATCCACGAGTGAGCGATCTGCGCATCCCTGCATCACCATCACACCAGGAGCAATGAAGATTGCGACGTTGTCGACATGACCGTCGGTGTCTTCATCGAGCGAGAGACCGTGTGGCAGCCAGATGACTTCGGGCATCCCGAGCTCAGCAACGAGCTTCGCCTCGATTGCGTCCTTCGACATCGATGGATTGCGATTCGGGTTGAGCAAGCACTGCTCAGTCGTTGCGAGGAATCGCTCGCCGTCCGAGGTGATGGATCCGCCCTCCAACACCATGTCGATGTCGCGAACCTCATGACCCGCATGTGCTGCCCAGCGACGTGCGACTTCAACGTCGGCGTCGATCGGTGAAAACTTGCCGCCCCAACCATTGAACGCCCAGTTGGTTGCCACACGACGACCACCGTCGACTACATAGATCGGTCCGGAGTCACGGAACCACGAGTCGTCGATCGGAATCTCCACGACGTCAACCGTCGAACCACAGCGTTCACGTGCGTCGTCGCCGTCGCCAGGATTTGCGATCATCGTTACGGGTTCGAATCCGGAGATCGTCCGTGCGAGCGCGGCATGCGCTGCACGTGCCTCTGAGATGTGCTCTCCGTAGACGGACAATCGAGTCGGCCAACAGATGACGGTTCTCTCATGGCGAGCGAACTCGCCAGGCATCTTCATTCGCCGAATCCATCCATCGTGATGATCGGCATGTACAACTCTGGTCGACGGTCGCGGAAGAGCCCCCACACGGTGCGCATCTCTTGGAGCACCAGTCGGTCGAAGGTTGCGACGAGCACGGTCTCCTCGGTGCGGTCCGCTTCGGCGACCTTCGCACCCGTCCCGTCCGCGATGAATGAGCTTCCGTAGAACGTGATCTCCGTCGGATCTCCGACTTCATGACCGGTGCGGTTCGCGGCGACCACTGGCGTGATGTTCGCTCCTGCGTGACCCTGCATCACTCGCTGCCAATGCCCCGAGGAGTCCCACGTCGGATTCGGTGGCTCACTACCGATCGCCGTCGGATAGAGCAAGACCTCCGCACCCATGAGCGCCATCGAGCGCGCGGCCTCGGGGAACCATTGGTCCCAACAAATTCCCACGCCGACCTTGCCGTATGCGGTGTCCCACACTCGGAATCCGGTGTCACCTGGGCTGAAGTAGAACTTCTCGGTGTAACCCGGCCCATCAGGAATGTGGCTCTTGCGATAGATGCCCATCATCGAGCCGTCGGCATCCAGCATTGCAACCGTGTTGAACAACGCGTTGTTGGCGCGTTCGAACACGCTGATCGGAAGAACTACTCCGAGTTCGCGTGCAACGTCCTGGAAGTGTCGCACTGTTGGATGCCCGTCGATTGGCAGCGCGCGAGCGTGCTCTGATGCCTTCTGGTCCTTGCAGAAGTAATGACCCTCGAAAAGCTCCGGGATGAGGATGATCTGTGCACCTTGCGATGCAGCCTTCCGAACGAGTCGCTCAGCAGTCGCGACATTGCTGGCGACGTCGCGCGCCATCGACATCTGGATTGCTGCAACGGTGAACGAATTCTGAGTCATCGGCGTCACTGAGCAGCGAGCGCCGTAGTGATCGCGTCGATCACCTCAGGTGCGTCGGGTTGTGTCTTGGGGTGGAAGCGCGCAACGATCGAGCCGTCGCGACCGACGACGAACTTTTCGAAGTTCCAACGAATGTCTCCCGAGTATCCCTCGCCGTCCGCGACCGAGCGCAACGTCGAATAGAGCGGGTGCGCATCGTCTCCATTCACGTCGACCTTTTCGGTCAACGGAAACGACACGTTGAACGTCGTCGAACAGAAGTCATGAATCTCCTCGGGCGACCCTGGCTCCTGGCCGAGGAACTGATTGCACGGGACGCCGATCACGGTGAAGCCCTGCGCGGCAAAACGATCCTGGAGGCCTTGAAGTGCTGAGTACTGGGGCGTGAGACCACAACGAGACGCGACGTTGACGAGGAGCGAGACCTTGCCCTTGGCATCCGACAGTGGACTTCCCGCACCCATGAGGGCTCCGATTGATGACGCATACACCGACATGTTGTGACTCCTCGTGAGATGGCGACCGACGAACATTGATCGTAATCCCGCAGAGGCGACCTGCTACACAAGATGCATGCCTCGACAGAAATTTGATGCGTCGTACTACCGCAGGTTCTACTCCTCCACTCCAGTTCACAGTCGCAAGAAGGTTGAAGAGCTCGCCACGGCCGTCCATGCGATGTGCTCATGGTGGGACGTCCCGGTGAAGTCGGTGCTCGACGTGGGTGCAGGTCTCGGCTACTGGCGCGACTGGTACGCAAAGACCCATCCGCGCGTGAAGCGCTTGTCAGTCGACATCAGTGCACACGCGTGCGAGAAATACGGTCATGAGCGCCACGACATCGCCGAGTGGTGCCCGCGAACCAGTTTCGACCTCGTCGTCTGCCACGGAGTTCTCCAGTACCTCACTTCTTCACAGGCCGAGCGTGCGATCACAAATCTCGCCACAGCAACTCGCCACGTGCTGTATCTCGAGGTGCCGACAACGGACGACATCGAACACTCGATCGATGCCAAGTCAACCGATCTCGACATCCATGCGCGATCAGGAGCGTGGTACCGCAAGCAGCTGTTGCGGCACTTTGACCAAGCCGGTGCCGGCCTGTGGGTGAAGCGCGACGGTGATGTCGTGCTGTACGAACTCGAACGCTCGCGCTAGGCGCGACGACCGTTCAATGCAGCCCACACCGTGCTGGTGCAGCCCGCTGCCACCAAGGCCTTGAGCACGTCTCCAACGAGGAATGGAGCAACGCCGAGGCTGATCGCATTCTGCTCACCATTGGCGACAGGAATCCCGAGGTGATACGCAAGCCACGTCGCACCGCAGGCGTAGATGATCGTCGAACCGAGCAACATCGCCGGCAGTGACGAAACGAACGAACGGTCATGCTTGCGCTCGGCGAGGTAGCCAATCGCACCTGCCGCAAAAATAAATCCGACGAGATACCCCATCGTTGCGCCGGTTCCCTTCTCCCATCCGCCCGCACCGCCGGAGTAGAACGGCAAACCGACGAGTCCCATCGCCCAGTAGGCGCCCTGGCTCAACGCGCCGCGGCGAGCACCAAGAACCGCACCGGACAACAGCACCGCAAAGGTCTGTCCCGTGAGCGGAACTGGCGTGAATCCAAGTGGAATCTCGATTTGTGCGGCAAGCGCAGTGAGAAGTGCGAAGCCGATCACGAGGAGAGCATCCTGGGTGAACGTTTGCGCACGTGAAGCGCGTCGTGGGGCGTAGTCGGCGAGAACTCGAATGTCTGCTGCAATCATGAGACCAACGCTACCCAACGAGGTCGTGCTCCGACCAGTTACCAGACCACCAACCACGGCGTGACGGATAGTGTGAGACTCATGGCGACGCCGAAGATCGACTGGGACGCTTTGCGCTCAGCGGCGCGAGAGGCCCAGAGTCATGCCTACGCCCCGTACTCGAACTTTCGCGTTGGCGCGGCAGCGTTGGTTGACGACGGTCGCATCATCGCTGGTTGCAACGTCGAGAATGCTTCGTACGGAATGACGTTGTGCGCCGAGTGCGCGATGATCGGTGCGCTGCACATGGGTGGCGGTGGTCGACTCGTCGCGGTGGTCTGCTTCGGCAACGACAACGCGGTCACACCTTGCGGTCGATGCAGGCAGCTGTTGTGGGAACACGGTGGTCCGAATCTCCTCCTCGAAGTGAACGGTGAACCACGACCGATGAGCGAGATGCTTCCCGTTGCGTTCCCCGAACATTCAGTTTTTGAAAACTGACGATGTCCACCGTCACTGACGTCCTGAGTCCTGATCAAGTGGAACAATTCCACGAGCAAGGATTCCTCGTCTTGGAGAACTTTGCTTCGGCTGACTCCTGTCTACGCCTTCGAAACCGAGCGATGGAACTTGCGGAACGTCACGTCCCCAGTCCACAAGAAGCGACGATCTTCACCGCCGACGCCGAGGCACGACATGCAGCCGACAAGTACTTCCTCGAAAGCGGTGACAAGATTCGGTGCTTCTTCGAAAAGGATGCGTTTGACAACAACGGTGTCTTGAAATCAGACGCCCATCTGAGTCTGAACAAGCTCGGTCACGCAATGCACGATCTCGACCCAGTGTTCGACGAATTCAGCCGCACTCCGAAGTTGGCGGCCGTCGCCAGACAGATCGGCATGTCGGATCCCAAGTTGTTGCAGTCGATGTACATCTTCAAACAGCCACGCATCGGCGGCGAGGTGAATTGCCACACCGATCACACCTTCTTGTGGACCGAGCCACAGACTGTCATTGGATTCTGGTTTGCCATTGACGACGCCACGACGGAGAACGGCTGTATGTGGGCTCTCCCAGGTGGTCACCGCATCCCGGTCAAATCACGTTCGCGGCTCAACGATGCGAGAACGGCAACGGTGACTGACGTCTACGACGCTTCGCCCTATCCAACCGACGGTCTCGTGCCCCTCGAGGCACCACGCGGCACGCTCGTGTTGTTGCACGGAACGTTGCCTCACCTGTCAGGACCAAATACGAGCGACAAACCACGCCACGCCTACACGATTCACGCAATTGATGCGACTGCAAAGTATCCCGAAGACAATTGGTTGCAGCGACCAAACCTCGCGATGCGAGGCTTCAACTAACTCGCTTACTTGACGAGTAGTTCAGCGATCTGGAGTGCGTTCAACGCAGCACCCTTGCGCAGGTTGTCGTTCGAGACGAACAACACGAGGCCGCGATTGCCATCGACGGATTGATCCTGTCGGATTCGACCCACATAACTTGGGTCCTGGCCTGCCGCGAGCAGCGGAGTTGGGATGTCGTCGACCTTGACGCCAGGAGCCGTCGCCAGGATCTCGTATGCGCGTTGTGGAGTAATAGCTGAAGAGAATTCTGCGTTGATGCTCAACGAATGGCCGGTGAAGACCGGAACGCGAACGCACGTGCCCGACACCTTGAGGTTGGGGATGTGCAGAATCTTGCGACTCTCATTGCGCAGTTTCTGCTCTTCGTCCGTCTCCAGTGAGCCATCGTCGACGAGCGATCCGGCAAGGGGCAACACATTGAATGCAATCGTGCGTGCGAACTTTGCTGGTTCAGGAAACGTCACCGCACGTCCGTCGTACGTCAATGCACTCGCCGAGACTGCTCCGGCTTTGGCCTGCACGTCGAGCTCTGAAACTCCTGACACGCCACCACCACTCACCGCCTGATAAGTACTCGCTACCAAACGCACGAGCCCTGCTTCGTCGTGCAACGGCTTCAGCACGGGCATTGCAGCCATCGTCGTGCAATTCGGATTCGCGATGATGCCCTTCTTGGCTTGGGCGACATCCTCTGGATTGACTTCGGCGACGATGAGCGGAACGTCTGGATTCATGCGCCATGCGGATGAGTTGTCGATCACCATCGCACCAGCTGCGGCATATTTTTCCGCGAGTGCACGAGACGTCGTCGCTCCGGCCGAGAAGAGCACCACGTCGAGCCCTGCCGGATTCGCCTCAGCCGCGTCCTCGATCGTGATCGTCTTGCCGTTCCACTCCACGGTCGACCCTGCGGACCGTGCCGAGGCGAAGAGGCGAAGTGAGGTCAACGGATAGCGGCGCTCAGCCAACAGTTGGCGCATAACGGTGCCAACCATGCCAGTTGCGCCAACTACTCCTACGTTCATGACGTTCAGGATAGTCGCAGTGATTTGCGGTGCCAGTGGGAATTTGTCCCTACGCGACCAACCACTGTTTCATCTGTTCGTCAGTGAGATTGCTCCCGCAGACGATCGTTGCGACGCGACCACGTCGAAGCGAATCATGCTCGATCAGGCCCGCAATTCCAGCCACGCCAGCTGGCTCGCCGACGATTCCAGAAGTAGAGAACAACATCCGCATCGCGCGGTGGATCGATGCTTCGCTGACGAGGACCACATCGTCAACGACCCCGCGCATGTCGTTGAGCGCCTCGGGGACGGGAGTTCGAACGGCGATTCCATCTGCAATCGTGTCGACGCTTGGTCGTTCGATCACCGTGTTCGTTCGCCAGGATGCCTCCATCGAGTCCGCGCCCTCACTCGCGACACCAACAACCCGAACTGCAGGCTGGACATGCTTAATCCATGTTGCGACACCGCTGATCAAGGCTCCATTCCCCAACGGAACGACCACTGTGTCGAGCACAACTCGCCATTAGTTCGACGGCAATTGACCCAGCACCCTCAGAGATCGCAACATCGCGCCCGTCCTCGACGAAGTACGCGCCGTTACCAGCACAAAATTCCTTCGCCGCGACCTTGGCGGCGTCGAAGTTCTCCCCCACTTGTCGAACGTCTGCTCCGAGCTGCTTCATTCGCGCGACTTTGAGTGGATTCGCATTGGTCGCACAGAACACGATCGGCTTCACACCATTACGGGATGCCGCGTACGCGACCGCTTGACCAAAGTTCCCCGCAGTTGCACACACAACTTGACGCTCTGCGAGAAATTCACGATTCTCACGAAAGAAGAAATCGGCTCCCCGTCCCTTGAAACTGCGGATCGGATTCATCGTCTCGATCTTCAACGTCAGATTGCAACCAAGTTCGTCGCTCAATGGTTCGCTGTTGAACTGTGGAGTATGTAGGAACACCGGATCGATCACCGATGCCGCGCGCTCGATGTTGGCGACGGAGATCCGTCGTGAAGTCGTCATTTGGACACCTTTGCAACCAGCCACCAATGGCTCCGATTCGTCCGCTTGAGAATTCCGACGGTCACGCCGGCATGTCGCACGGATCGTTGACGACGGTGAGAATGCAGGATTCTGACGTCGGTGAGGTATCTCAGTTCACCCCGCTGACTCAAGTGGTCGAGAACTTCGTCCGGAGACAATCGGTTCGCCTGCCACCCGAATCTCGTGGCCCATCGTTTGGTGGACAGTTGTTTGCCTACCAAGGGCAGTCGCCACAGCAAGCGAACGAGCACACCGAGCGGAATAAGAACGACATCGAGGGGCACCCAGGTTCGGTAATTGAGCATGATCACCCCACCACTTCTTGTGACTCGAATCGCCTCGGATGTCAGCGCGAGGGCATCGTCATGCTGGCAATGCTGCAGCACGATGTAGGAAAACACCTGGTCGACACTGTCGGTCGAAACGGCAAGCGTTCGGCCATCGGCAACGTGCACGGTAGACAGGCGTTCAGGTCGTCCATGGAGCGCAATCGTTTGATGGCAACGCTCGAGGAATGCGGCATCCACATCCGTCGCGATCACCCGCGCACAGAGGTTCGTGAAGGCAGCTGTCATACGACCAATTCCACTTCCGATCTCAAGGAGCGTTGACGTTGCGAGTCGGTCAGTCGACAAGCCAAAGTGCCTCATGAACCGGCGCACTTCTTCGTCGCCCGTTCTCACGAAATCCGCAAGTGTCAGACTCTTCCCGGTTTCGTTGTTGAACACCCATCCAGTCTCACGGACGACGTCATCGGCAGTTCCACCACCCTCGGTCTTCGTGCCGGCCGCGCGCCACGGAGTGAACTGCGTGCGCCAGTTCTTCGGTGACTGCGACGACATGCTGTGGAGGGATCTACTTGCGCTCAGGCAGCGGGGCCGAATAGTCCGCGCCGCTGTCCAAGTCGAACGCAGTGTGCAGTGCCTTAACCGCCGTGTTCAACTTCGACTTCTCGACGACCACCGAGATTCGAATCGTGCTCGTCGAAATCATCTCGATGTTCACATCGTTGTCAGCAAGAACCCTGAACATCTTTGCCGCGATACCTGGACTCGACTTCATACCAGCTCCAACAAGAGAAAGTTTGACGATGTTCGCATCCTGATTGATGCCCTTGGCGCCGACTTCGGAGCTGACCTTGCGAAGGATTGGTTCGGCGGTTTGGATATCACCCATGGGAAGCGTGAAGGAAATGTCGGTCGTGCCGTCGATCGAGGTGTTCTGCACGATCATGTCGACGTTCACATTCGCCTGTGCAAGTGACTCAAAGAGAAGGGCCGACACACCTGGACGGTCAGGCACCCCAAGAAGCGTCATCTTTGCCTCGCCCACGTCGTGGACGACACCCGAAATGATTGGTTCTTCCATGGCTCGTACATTCCTCTCGTCATGTTCATCGACGACCCACGTTCCTTCTTCCCAGGTGAAGCTGGAACGAACGTGAATCGGCACGTTGTGATTCCTTGCAAACTCGACTGAGCGCAGTGCGAGCACTTTGCTGCCCGCTCCGGCCATCTCCAACATCTCATCGAAACTCAATGTCTTCAACTTGCGCGCCTGCGGTACAACACGTGGATCCGCGCTGAAGACGCCGGTGACATCGGTGTAGATCTCGCACACGTCTGCATCCAACGCAGCAGCAAGCGCTACCGCCGTCGTGTCACTTCCACCGCGACCGAGTGTCGTGATCTCCCGCGCGGTGCTGACACCCTGGAAACCTGCGACGACCGCAACCTTCCCGAGACCGACCGCCTCGCGGACTCGATCACCCTTGATCTCGAGGATCTTGGCCTTGGTGTGCGTCGTATCGGTAATGATCCCGACCTGGCTTCCAGTGAAGCTCATTGCATCGCACCCCATGTCAAGGAGGGCCATACAGAGCAACGCGCTCGAAATTCGTTCACCGGTCGTGAGCAACATATCCATCTCGCGCCCGTGGGGATTGTTCGACACCTGACGGGCAAGTTCGACCAGATTGTCCGTGGCCTTGCCCATTGCAGAAACGACGGCGACGACACTGTGACCTTGCTCACGCGTTGCAACGATATGGCGGGCGACGTTGCGCATCCGATCCGGGTCAGCAACTGATGTGCCCCCGTATTTCTGAACGATCAATCCCACAGGTGTTTCAGACTAGTAGTGCACCGACAGACGGATAGTCTTCATATTTCATGGGCACGAACAAGCGCGCACGCAAGAAGGAAAATCGTAAGCAACGACTCGACCAGTTGGCTCGGCAATCCCAGCGTCGGCGTCAGCGCACAGTAGGAGTCCGAATCGCAATCGTCCTTGCCATCATCGTTGGCATCGCCGGAATCTTCAGCGTTTCCGGAAGCAATGAGTCTGCGACGAGCGACACGACCGCCGCAAGTTCACCGACCACAGCTGCAGTGACCGGCGAAACCATCACTGGTGAGACTCCGTGCCCAGCAAAGGACGGAAGCGCAAACCGCGTTGCTCAATTCGAACAAGCGCCGCCCACGTGTATCGAAGACGGAGTGACGTATACCGCCATCGTCACGACGAACAAAGGCGAATTCTCGATCGTGCTCGACCAGACAGCAGCTCCTCTCGCTGTCAATAATTTCGTGGTTCTCGCGCGCTACAAGTACTTCGACAACACGAACTGTCATCGTGCGATCGTCAACTTCGTGGTGCAGTGTGGTGACCCGACCGCAACCGGTTCGGGTGGGCCCGGTTACCAGTTTGCAGATGAACTTCCCGCGGCAGGCTCGTACAAGGTCGGCTCGATTGCAATGGCCAATTCCGGACCAAACACGAATGGAAGTCAATTCTTCGTCATCACTGGAAGCGACGGTGCAAGCCTTCCACCGAACTACACCCTCTTCGGTCAAGTGACGGAAGGTCTCGATTCGACAGTCCCCGCGCTGAATTCAGCCGGAAATCCTGACCCGGCGGCGAACGGCGTCCCGCCGATCGAACCGCTGGTGATCAACACGGTCGTCATCATCG
>RFNE01000287.1 GCA_009927375.1 Actinomycetota bacterium
GCACAGTTCCCCACCCCAATGACAATCCCCGTCTCACCCTGCGCTTCTATCGCCTCCCAAACCGGAGTGTTCAGGAGTGTCGATCGAAGGTGAATTGAGGAATCGCCAGCGAGTACGACAGCTTTGGCCGAACGTATTGTCTCGGCGTGATGTTCCTCTCGCGCGTCTGCTCGGGTGTACACACTGCACACCACAATGTCGAGTGCGAGTCTTCGAGCCCACTGGTCGGCTGACTCGATCAAGTCGTCGGGATTTTCGAAGGCATCAGCTGTGGGGAGGACCGCAATCGGACCACCAACGCTTCGCAGGAGACTCGCATCGAGAGCATCATTGGCGACGAACGGTCCGCCACCCTCAAGCACCACGATCCCCATGACGTCGGCAACCTAGCACCCAACGGGAACGGGTTCGTTGCACAATGCCGTTCATGAGTACCGTTGCACCATGACCGCACACGAGATCAAGACAGTTGGAATCTGTGGCTCCGGAATCATGGGCTCGGGACTTGCCGAAGTCATCGCACGATCCGGCAAGCAGGTGATTGTCCGTTCACGTTCAATTGCCACGGCTTCACAGATGAAAGATGCGGTAGCAAAGAGCCTCGACAAGCAAGTGTCAAAAGAGAAGATCACGCAGGCTGATGCAGACCGAACGCTTGCCAACATCACTCTCACGGATGACGTTGCGTCGCTCAAGGATTGCGACCTCGTAATCGAGTCAATCGTCGAAGACCTCGCAGCCAAGGTTGCCCTCTTCAAGGAACTCGACAAGGCAACGCGACCCGAAGCAATCCTCGCGACAAATACGAGCACGCTTGCCGTCATCGAACTTGCACGGGCAACGAACCGACCGGACAAGGTGTGTGGAATCCACTTCTTCAACCCTGCAACGCTTATGCCGCTCGTCGAAATCATTCGGCCGGTGACGGCATCCGACGAGACCATCGCAACGGCGACCGCGTTCGCGTCATCCTGTGGGAAGGACCCGGTTCAAGTACTCGATCGCGCCGGCTTCATCGTCAATGCGTTGCTCTTCCCGTATCTCAACAATGCAATCAGGATGCATGAGATGGGCACCGCGACGATGGAGGACATCGATGTTGCGATGAAGGGAGGGTGCAACTTCCCAATGGGTCCGTTCGCGCTGCTCGACCTCGTTGGACTCGATACAACCTTGTCGATCCTTGAAGCGCTCCACGCAGAGTTCAAGGATCCGAACTACGCGCCAACGGAAACACTGAGGTCGCTCGTTGCGCAGGGCAAACTCGGACGAAAGACCAAGCAAGGCTTCTTCTCTTACTAATCCGACGGCAAAGGGAGGTGAGGTGACGTGTTCGATCACCGTCCGGCTTCTCTCCCGCCAGCAATCTGGCGATTCCCGCCATCGCGTGAGTGGCCGCACGCGGATCTCGTGGGTCGTGGAGCGGACCTCCAGCCTTCAACGCTGATTGCCGCATATCGCTCGGGGATCTTCCCGATGCCAACAGATTTTGCATTCGACGACAGCGACATTGCGTGGTGGTCTCCAATCCGCCGTGGGATTCTTCCTCTCGACAACTTGCGTATTACAAGGTCAATGCGCCGAAGCTCGCGCAAATACCACTGCACGGAGAACGAGCAATTCGAACGCGTGATGCGAGGATGCGCAGCACCAAATCGGCCAGGTGGATGGATTAGTGAGCAATTCATCGATGCGTATGTTGAACTCCACAACCTTGGGTGGGCACACAGCATTGAGGTGCTGGATGATTCAGGCACGCTCGTGGGCGGTCTGTATGGAGTTCGAATCGATGGGCTCTTCGCTGGTGAATCGATGTTCCATCTCGCAAGAGATGCATCGAAAGTCGCCTTGATGCATCTTGTCGACCAATTGAAGACCCATGCGGTTCACCTTCTCGACGTGCAGTGGCTGACGCCGCATCTCGCCACTCTCGGGGCTATCGAGGTCTCGCGTGATGACTACCTCGGTCGCCTCGCCCACGCCATCACGGCGTAGCCTTGACTTCCATGGCGACGCGTCGCGACGAACCCTGGTTGATGCGCACGTATTCGGGGCACTCCAGCGCTGCGGCATCAAACGCCCTGTACCGCCAAAATCTTGCGAAGGGCCAGACCGGGTTGTCGATCGCCTTCGACCTTCCAACCCAAACGGGTTACGACCCGGATCACGTCCTCGCCCGCGGCGAGGTCGGAAAGGTTGGCGTACCAATCGCACACCTTGGGCACATGCGCACCTTGCTCGACGGCATCCCGCCCCGCGACATGAACACTTCGATGACGATCAATGCTCCGGCCGCATGGTTGCTCTCCCTCTATGTCGCACACGCTTCCGAGCACGGCGTGGACAGCCGGGAACTCCGAGGCACGACCCAGAACGACGTACTGAAGGAATATCTCTCCCGCGGAACGTTCATCTTTCCGCCAGCGCCGTCGCGAAGACTCACCGTCGACACGATCATCTGGTGTGCACAACACGCACCGAAGTGGAATCCAATGAACGTGTGCTCGTACCACCTGCAGGAGGTGGGAGCCACACCTGTCCAGGAAATTGCGTTCTCGCTGGCAAATGCGATCGACATCCTCGATGCGGTTAGGTCGAGCGGTCAGATCGAGCCCGACAAGTTCCCACAGGTCTTCGGAGCGATGTCGTTCTTCGTCAATGCGGGAATCCGCTTCGTCGAGGAAATGTGCAAGTTGCGAGCATTCACCGACTTGTGGGAGCGCATCGGCCGAGAACGGTATGGGATCACCGATGAAAGGCGTTGCGTTTCCGTTACGGCGTGCAGGTCAATTCACTTGGACTGACCGAGTCACAGCCAGAGAACAACGTGCAGCGCATCGTGCTCGAAATGCTCGCCGTCACCTTGTCCAAGGATGCTCGAGCACGGAGCGTCCAGTTACCGGCATGGAACGAAGCCCTCGGACTTCCCCGTCCGTGGGATCAACAGTGGTCGCTGCGGATGCAACAGGTACTGGCTTACGAGACCGACCTTCTTGAGTATGGAGACCTCTTCACGGGTTCGCACGTCGTCGAATCGAAGACGAAGGAGCTTGCTGACGCCGCGTGGACCGAACTGCAAGAGATCCTTTCCTTGGGTGGCGCATTCGAAAATGTCGAGTTGTTGAAGGGCCGCCTCGTGTCGTCGATGGTGGAACGCACTCGACGCATCGAGTCTGGCGAACTCTCCGTCGTTGGCGTCAACGTCTTCACCGAATCGACTGAGTCCCCACTCGGTGGCGACGACAACATCCTCACCGTCGATCGATCGATCGAAGAGACGCTGATCAACGACGTTCGTCAATGGAGGAAAGACCGCGACAACGGGCGTGTAGAAGCAGCCAAGACAGCTCTTGCTAACGATGTCCGATCCGGACGAAACGTGATGCCCGCCTCGATCGCTCTCGCTCAAGCGGGAGGGACTACTGGCGAGTGGGCGGACATCCTCCGCGAAACCTTTGGTGAGTACCGAGCACCGACGGGTGTTGGCGCCGCGGCCGGACGTCGCGCCAAGGAGTTGCACGAGGTCGCCGAGTTCGTACAACGAATTCCTGGCGGTCCGCCAAAGGTGCTGATTGCGAAGCCCGGTCTGGATGGACATTCAAGTGGCGCCGAACAGATTGCTGTCGCGGCACGCGACTCCGGAATGGAAGTCGTCTACAGCGGGATTCGACTCACGCCTGAGCAAATCGCCGCATCTGCGCGCGACGAGGATGCCGATCTCGTCGGTCTTTCGATCTTGTCCGGCTCACACCGCGAGCTCGTCCCGAGCGTCATCGACCACATGACGGAATTCGGAGTGGACTCACCGGTCATCGTCGGGGAATCATCCCCGAGGTCGACCAACGGTTCTTTCTCGACAATGGCGTCGCTGCCGTCTATACGCCGAAGGACTTCGACATCGCACGCATCATGGGTGACATCGCTCGCATCGTCGATGCTCGTCGCCGCGCGAATCGCTGAGAGTCGACTTACGGCTCCATCGTCGTTGACGAGGCAAAACCAACGAAGCCTGTAGCAGCGGGAAGTTGCAGCACCTGTCCCGCAAACACCTTGTCAGGATCCGTGATGCCGTTGAGATCCATCAGTTCCTTCATGTTCAAGTTGTACGTCTTTGCAATCTGAAATAACGAGTCGCCCATCTGCACCGTGTACATGACCGGTGCGGATGACGTCGTGGTCGTGAGTAACGGGATCGTGGTTTCGGCAACCGTTGTTTCCGTCGCCGATTCGGAATCCGAACCTCTCGACGTGACGACCGCGAGGACTCCGCTAACGAGCGAAATGATCAAGAGCGACCATTGCAGTCGGCCGCGAAGGAACATCAACCGTATGTTAGACGCCCTTGCGCATCAGGATGCTGGAAATGCGCGCGCGATTGAATCGAGCAATCAACCAGCACGGCAGGTTGCCAACGAGTGCAAAGCCAACGTTCCACCAGAACAGATCGGACGGATTCCACAAGGCGAAGAGAGGCAGTGCCAAGACCTGACCTAAGTGTGTCCGCTCCGCACGTTGGCATTCCGCGACGAATCGTGCCATTCCGCCGTCCGCGTCAGACGGCAAACGCCGCTTCGACAGTCCACCAAACCAGGTTCCTGCATCAGGAATGAGATCCTTCCAGCGGTGTATCAATACCACCCTCCGGTAGATGCGGCCACCGACTCCCACGGTCGAATCTTGCTGAACCACCCTTCGCCAGTAAGTCGCTCCACCGGCATTCGTGCTTGCCTCCAGCCAATGACGAGACCGAGAACGATCCACGCAGCTACGTCAACTGCAAGGGCGGTACGAAAAGAAAGGTCAACGACCACCTGAGTAGTCTGCCCGACAACGACTACGGTATGCGCCGTGAGAAACGTGTTGGTTGTCATCGTCACGATGGTCGCAATGGAACCAATCACCTATGCGCTCCATCGCTGGGTGATGCACGGTTTCGGTCTGACCCTTCACCTCAGCCACCATCGCAACGCTGCCCGCACGAAGCCAACCCGCCTCGAACTCAATGACCTCTACCCGGTCATCTTTGCCCTCGTCGTCATTGGCCTCCTCGCAGTCGGCTTCAACGCACCGCAAGCAGGAATTCTGGTCCCGATTGGAATTGGAGCCACGTCATATGGATTGCTGTACGCAATCGTCCACGACATGGTGATCCATCGCCGGCTGGAATTGACCTCGCACGCGGGTCACAAACGCTTCGCCGACTCGGTGACGCACATCGAGAACACCATGCAACGAACGGCGAGCCGTATGGGATGCTCGCGCCTTATGCGCTGCGGTTCGGCTCGAGGGGATTTCGCCCATCCCAACGACCTTCTGCGTCGTAAGGCTCGAACCTCGCAAACAGTTCCTCTGCGTACCAGCGACCTTTGTGTGTTTCATCGATGACGTGTCGATGTCGTGAGGTCTGAAACGCGAATTGACGAGCATCGTCGAGTGAACGCCACAGGCTGAACGTTCCTTGTCGACCGATCGGCGCCTCACCCACACCGCACACTGCGATCAACCCAGGAGCTTCCTGCAATTGACGATCGACCTCCACACCAGCTCGCCGAACACGCGCCAGGACTTCACACGAATGTTTGCCCTCGTGATGATCGCGACAACACCGTCCTGATTTCCACGCGACAAGTGTTCATACGGTTTGAATCCTTGCCACGACCCATGGCCCCCCGTCGTGCGGAGGCGAGTTGACCAAGACTCTTTGACGAGTCGAGAAGATGTCCAGCGGCGGGCAACGTCACTCGTTGCGAGAAATGACCGATAGGCAGATTCGTCTCGCCACACGATGAATGCCGCCGTCCGAGACAAGTCTGCACTCGGCGAAGTCGTAGAACCTTTCCCCGTTCCTAACAACCGCCAGAACACGATTCCATCTGCCTTCTTCAGATTTCGACGATCAAGACCGAGTCGAGCAAGCGCAACGAGTCGACTTCTCCAAGACATGAGGTGGAATGTCGCAAAGGTCTCCATGTGCGTCAATGCTGTCAGAGACTCGACTGCGAAGGGCCATACGTGCGGCCGCGCCAAACGACCGGGGCGCCCACAAAGTGGCGAATGACGCCGCGTGCGACGATGCTCCACGCGAGGACGTCGGCAACGGGCGACAACCAGAACGACCACTTCCGCTGCGGATACGACGACGACGAACCGACAAGTGTCCCGATCCTGATCGCAAGAAGGAGTGACCCCATCACCGGAGCAATACCCGAGATGATGAAGACAATCGGAAGCACTTGAGAGCACGCAACCGCCACGAGTTGGCCGAGCAATCGAGAGTGGCTCTCAATTCCGGCAAGTGAGATCGATCGGCCCCAACCACGAACTGTCGAGGGAAAGTCCTCGAACATGCGCACACGGAGCAACTCCGCTCCATCCACCAGCACGACATTCCTATCCTCTTGCACTAACAACCGCGCAAGCGCAACGTCCTCAATGAGTTCACCCCGAACATGTTCCATGAAGCGCATCTCGATCGCGTCGTCTTTGCGGAACGCCATGCACTGGCCATTTGCAAGTGCCCGATCATCTCCAACTGCTCCAGGGCGTCCGTAGCGATAGATCAACGTGGTTAACAGAGCCGGATGAATGAGCTGGGCTCCAGTCGTCGGACACTCGAACGATCCCGCAACTGTGGTCAGCGTGGCTTCGCGTTCTTCGGCCCACTGCACCACCGACTCTGGCAAGGCAGGACTTGGTCGGGTATCGGCATCCAGCGACACGATCCACTCTCCTCGTGCGGCCACAATCCCCTGTTGAAGCGCCCATGTCTTGCCGACCCATCCCTCGGGACGAGACGGCGGCGACACGATCACTGCACCGTGAGCCTGCGCGACACGGGCAGTTCCATCGGTCGATTCATCGTCAACGACGATCACTTCGATGATTCCAAGCGCCGATGCAAGCGAGTCCAACAACGGACCTATGCGATCCGCTTCGTTTCGCGCGGGTATCACGACACTGATTCGGGGTTCTCGGAGGTCTCGATCAACGACTTTCTTGAGGCCTGCTGTCGGTCGAATTGATCGAATCAGTCGCGCGATTGTCGGAAACGTCACCACGAGGATGATGAGCTCGGCAAGAAGCCATCCAAGCGACCACGAACCGACCACGGTCGCAACCTAGCCTGTTTGCATGCGAGTTCTCGCCGCCGTCGACAAGTTCCGTGGCACCGTCACCGCGGCACAAGTCGCAGCCGCGATCGGACACGCGTGTTGGGAACTCGGTCACGAATGCGTCGAGCGCCCGATCGCCGACGGCGGAGAAGGAACGCTTGAAGCACTCGGTGGAGCAAACCGAACGACACGGGTCACCGATCCGCTCGGTCGACCCGTCGATGCACAGTGGCGCATGTCGCAGGGCACCGCGATCATCGAGATGGCACGAGCATCTGGATTGCAATTGGTCGGCGGGAAGACATCGAATGATCCGATTGCCGCGTCAACGGTTGGGACTGGCCAACTCATTGACACTGCGCTCAATGAGGGCGCAACTCGAATCATCGTGTGTGTCGGAGGTTCGGCAACGACCGACGGTGGTCTTGGAGCACTGCAGGCGATTTCCACGCCAGCCCGATTAAAAGCGGTCGACTTTGTCGTCGCGTGCGACGTGCGCACTTCCTTCGTCGATGCTGCGCGCCAATTCTCTCCGCAGAAAGGTGCAAGTGACGCACAGGTCGAATTTCTTACGAATCGACTGACTCGCCTTGCGATCGACTATCAGGATCGATACGGCGTCGACGTCACCAAGATCGAAGGCGCCGGTGCCGCCGGAGGTCTTGCAGGTGGGCTCGCTGCTCTAGGTGCGCGCCTTCAACCAGGCTTTGACATCGTGGCTGAAGAACTCGGCCTCGAAGAGCTGGTCGGCAATAGCGATCTCATCATCTCTGGCGAGGGGTTCGTCGACGAAGAGAGCTTCAATGGCAAAGTCGTTGGCGGGATGCAAGAACTCGCGTCAGTTTCGGGAAAACCCTTCGGCGTGATCTGTGGCAACATCGACGCACTGGTGGTGCAACGCGTAGCGCACGTGAGTCTGGTGAATCAGTTCGGAGAAAACGACGCGTTCAATGCGACTGCGACGTGCATCGAGCGCGCGACGAGCGTCTTACTCGCCCAACTTGGCTTCTAGATCAGCCTGAGACCGGTGCCGCGAGCGGCTTACCAGCAAGGTCTGTACCGAGAAGGATCAACACGGTGGCCTCACCAAGTTCGCCGCTTTCGGTCGGAATCGGTGCGGGCATTGCAGCCGTAGTCACTCCACCAAGCTCTGCTGCGACTCGAGCGGCTGCCTGCTCACTACCCGGAATGAAATAGACGACGGTCTGTGTCTGCTTCGGTGTGATCTCACTGGCATTCGTCGCGGGTTGAACGATGAAGCCCCGGCCTTGGAGTGCAGTCGTCAACTCGCCGGCACTGCCTGGAACCTTCGACGCGTTGGCGATCTGAACCTTGAAGTTGGTCAGCGGAATGGTGGTGTCGACTGTCGTCTCGACGGGGATCGTGTCGGTTGGCGCGACGGTCGCCGTTGGCTGGGTGATACCTCCGTCGCCGGTATTTGCGGAGGAGTTGTCACCGTTGATGTCGCGCAAGATGAGGAAACCAAGAATCACCGCAGCGACCGCAACGACGATTGACGTCGTCGAATTCAGGCTTGGTCGAGCTGGTGCCGATGGTCTGCGGGGGCGTCGCTGGTCTTGATTCATACAATTACCGTACCTCTCCGTGGATGTCGGACGGAGTCATGTCTAATTCTGT
>RFNE01000139.1 GCA_009927375.1 Actinomycetota bacterium
ACCGGCGCCCAGTGACGTCCGCCCGGACGATGCCCCTCGAGACCAGGGCGAGCTGGTGAGCCGCTCGAGTGCAGCGTGACGAGCGTGAGTGGCGCAACGACATCGAGACCGCCATGTTCGATCGGACGTTCGACGGCCCGTGCAAGTTCCTCAAGCCCCTCGTGCGAGATACGACCCAGTGAACGTCCCCAGTGCACGACGGCAGGAACACCGTGTCGCAGGTCGACGACGACGGAGAGTCGGTCGTCGCCGACGTGGACGATCGACGGATGGGACGAGGAATCGGACACCGCTGCGCACGGTACCTTGAGAAGCGCACTATGACGCACAGTTCAGGAGCGACGCCGTCAAACCCTCGGTTCGATCCATCGACGGGCGCACTCGTGCATGTCGTCGGGTCGCGCCAGAACCGTCCCAACCTGCCGAGTGCGACGTGCCCGTTTTGCGTCGGTGGGCTGGAATCGCCAGAGCCGTATTCCACGAGATGGTTTGCAAACCGCTGGCCATCCATGCCCGACGAGCGCTGCGAAGTCATCCTCTACTCCGACGATCATGCGGCGCGATTCGTGACCCTGGGTGTCGACCACGTGAAATCGATCATCGACCTGTGGGCCGAGCGCAGCGACGTGCACTACAACCGCTCCGACACGGCGAGTGTGCTGATCTTCGAAAACTCCGGACGCGACGTCGGAGCGACCATCGACCACCCGCACGGTCAGCTGTATTCCTTCGACCATGTTCCTCAGCGCACGGCCAGACGAATCGAATCAGGATGGGCACCATCGACCGACCACTCACTCTTCGTCGCGGAGCTCGACGGTTTCGCAACCAGCGTGTCTAGCCTTCGCCGTATCCCGTCGCACTCGAGATCGCACCGCAGATCAAAGTCGGCAGGCTCGCCGAACTCAACGATGATGCTCGTCGCGCGCTCGCGCGCTCGATGTGCGACGCACTCGAACGACTGACGACGTATTTCGGGGAGACGCCTCCCTACATGTTGTGGGTGAACCAGAGACCGAACGGGTCAGCTGACGCATGGTTGAACGTCGAGATCGTCTCGCCATGGCGCGCGCCAGGGGTGATGCGATACATCGCGGCCGCCGAAGTATCGACGGGGGAATATTTCAATCCGCTGGTGCCGGAGCAACTTGCTCAGGCTCTGCGGGAGCGCCTCGCATCGCCACGATGACGACGACGGCACACGCAACACCACGATCGACACCCACTGATTCAGCCGCAGACCACCGGCGTAGTGCGCGGGATCGATGCGGAGTCCTTCGATGAAGAATCGAAATGCCGTGTATCCGGCGACGTAGAACGCAAACAGTCGACCCGAACGCATCGGTACACGTCGATCGAGGGCGATGAGCGCAAAGCCCAGTAGGGCACACAGCAACGACTCGTAGAGAAACGTTGGATGAAAGGTGGTGCCGGGTTCGAATCCCGCCTTCAGTGCGGTTTCGTCCGAGACGCTGAGCGCCCACGGCAGCGTCGTCGCGCGGCCGAAGAGTTCCTGGTTGAACCAATTCCCCCATCGCCCAATCGACTGCGCGAACGCAAGACCAGGTGCAACCGCGGTCAGCACGTTTGCCGGGCGCAGTCCTCTCTTCTTTGCAACCAACACGCCGGCGATTGTGCCGAGGAAGATTCCGCCCCAGATACCGAGACCGCCCTGCCAAATCTTGACCGTGTCTCCGAGGTTGCCCGAGAAGCGATCCCAATCGGTAATGACGTGGTAGATCCTCGCGCCGATCACACCCGCAGGCACACCCCACATCGCGACGGCACTCATGTCGTCACGAGTGCCGTTACCTTTCGCCTCCAGTCGCCGACCGCCAACCGAGACCGCAACGATGACGCCAATGGCGATCATCGCGCCGTAGGCGTTCAGCGTGAGTGGACCGAGGTCGAGGCTTCCGCTCGAAGGACTCGGGATGGACGACAGCATCGTCAGGACTTGGTCACCTTGCGTGCAAACTCGACTGCTCGTGTGTTGATGACGTCCTTTTCAAGGTCCTGCGTGGCGACGTGGAAGCTCTTGTCGAGCATGATGCGCTCGCACGGTCCCCCGTAGTTCGCTGCGAGGAAATCACCCTGGACCGGATCGACGACGTGGTCGTTTCGCGAGCTGAACAACATCATCGGAACCTTGGTTGACGAATACGACGTCGAAAGCGGCGCTACGCCGTCGACCATCAACGACGAGAGTGCTCGCAATGGAGTCTCCGGATAGGAACTCTCCTTCACGTTCGGGTCCGCGATGTCGCTGCCGATGCCGGGGAACATCTCGGTGCCGGCATCGATCATCCCCTTGATCGCGCCCATCATGTCGTCACCAAGATGGTTGGGTCACCGGATTGATGCACACGATGCCAGCGAGGTCGGCATGCTTCGATGCGAGCCACAGTGTGAGCGCACCACCCATCGAGAGTCCCGCGACGACGACCTTCGAGCATCGCTTCGCCAACTTCTGGTACGCGGCCTCGGCATCGGCCGACCAATGCGACCATCGCTTGTCGAGCAGGTCTGCGACTTCAGTGCCGTGACCTGCAAGCCGTGGAAGCTCGACGTTGAAACCCGCATCTGCGAATGCTTGAGCGAGTTCGCGCATCGACGACGGATTACCCGTGAACCCGTGAACGACGAGCACACCGGCGCTCGACGATGACGTATGCGACCACTCCTCTGCACCTGGAATCACTTGCGTAGTCATGTTTCCCCCTCTTACGACGTGACCGCCACGCTAGTTCAGGGTCAAAAACGCGACCAGAGCACACGCGGACGGGCTGGTTGAATGATGGAGTGACCGCACAACGCCGCGAAGTCGATTTCTCGGCATTCACTGCGCTCGCACCGGTCGTTGCGCTCCTCCCCGTGTGGCTCGTCGCCATCGCCATCATCTGGATTCCCGTGAACCAGGCGACACGAGTTCCATTCGTGATTTTCGCGATCCTTGCGTTTCTCTGCGGTTCGAGTCTCTTCCTTCGCCCAGTGCAACGGGCGATCTTCACGCGCGTGCTCGGAGCTCGACGGGCGAATGCGGACGAGCTCGTGAGACTGAGCGAAGCCTGGAACGTCGTCGCCGAGGCACACGGAATCCCTCGCCAACGATTCGTCCTCGCAGTCGTCGACTCCGACGACCTCAATGCCTTCGCGTGCGGCGGACATCTCCTCGTCGTGTCGTCGTACGCCGCCAGAAACCTGACGCACGAGGAATTGACGGGCGTACTCGCGCACGAGCTCAGCCACCATCTCGGCAGCCACACCGTTGGTCTCACATTTGCTCAATGGATGAGTCTTCCGATCATCGGACTCGCACGACTCGGCACCACACTTCGCGACATGAGCAACAGGATCGACCATGTACTGCGACCGGAATACGCATCGGTCGCGTTCGTGATGCGTATCGCCACGTTCATCCTCACCGCAATTTCGAAGGTCTTCTACAGCGGGCTACTCGTCGCACACGCGTTCGGCAATGCCGTCGGTCGTGGAGCGGAATACGCGGCCGATGCGCGAGCGATGCGAATGGGATTCGGCGAGCAACTACTCGGCGCGCTCAAACGATTCATGAACGAACGACTCGTCGAAGAAGCACACGGACCGCTCGCCGGCGCGCTCGCATCACACCCACCTGCCCGACTGCGCACGCAACGCCTCGAGGCGCTGTTGATCGGCGAAGTCCACCGCAAGTCGCGACACGACAAGAACCCCTGAACCCACCGCCGATAGCGTGTGGAAAATGAGCGTCGTCGCGGAGACCGATCCGTTCCTGCTCGCCGCATCAGGCAGACCAGCCCCCCACACACCCGTGTGGTTCATGCGCCAGGCGGGACGAAGCCTCCCCGAATATCGCGCGATTCGAGGCTCGGGAAGCATCCTCGACGCCATCAAGAACCCGCGTCTCGCTGCTGACATCACGATCCAGCCCGTCACTCGCTACGGCGTCGACGCAGCGGTGTTGTACAGCGACATCGTGGTCCCGGCACATGCAATCGGTTTCGGTATCGACGTCGCGCCAGGAACCGGGCCCGTTGCGGAGAATCCACTGCGCACTCGCGGCGACGTTGCGCGACTCCGCCCCTATGAACCCGATCTCGATGCGCCGTACGTCGGAAAGACGGTCGACATCTTGGCGCGCGAGCTCACCGTCCCGATCCTTGCGTTTGCCGGTGCGCCGTTCACGGTCGGGAGTTATCTCATCGAGGGTCGACCAAGTCGCACGCACGAGGTCACGCGTTCACTGATGACCCAAGAGACGACGGTGTGGCACGAGGTCATGGAGCGACTCGCGGGACACGCCATCGAGTCGATCGCAAGCCAAGTCGACCACGGTGCGGGTGCATTCCAGTTGTTCGATTCGTGGGCTGGATCGCTCTCTGTTCAGGAGTACCGCTCGTACGTCCTGCCGCACACGAAGCGAGTCTTCGACGAACTCCACGATCGATTCCCCCACGTTGCCGGCATCCACTTCGGTGTCGGTTGTGATCACCTGCTCGAAGCCATCCATGAATCCGGCTGCGACGTCGTTGGTCTCGACTGGAAGTCGAGGATCAGCGATGCGCGTCGAAGGCTCGGCGACGACCTCGTCGTGCAGGGCAACATGGATCCGGCGGCGGTCCTCGGCGACATCGACACTGCACTGGCCGCCGCAGACAAGGTGCTCGAGGACAACGCGGGTCACCTGGGACACATCTTCAACCTCGGTCACGGCGTCCAGCCCGAGGCGAATCCCGATGCACTTGCAGCTGTCGTCAAATACGTCCACGACAAGACCAAGCGAGCAACGCCATGACGAAGACCGGAGTCCTCCTCATGGCGTATGGAACGCCGCGAAGCCAGGAAGAGATCCTTCCGTACTACACCGACATCCGACGCGGGCGTCCGCCAACACCTGAGCTCCTCGCCGAACTCACCGCGCGATACGACGCGATCGGTGGCATCTCACCACTCGCACAGCGAACTGAATCTCAACGCGACGAATTGCAGCGCCAACTCGACGCACTCGAACCAGGCCGCTATTCCGTGCGACTTGGACTGAAGCATGCTCATCCGATGATCGAAGAAACGGTCGAGGACTTCGCCCGAGACGGCTACACCGAACTCGTGGCGCTCGTCCTTGCACCACATTTCTCGTCATACTCGATCGGCCAATACGTCGGTCGCGCTCGCGAAGCCGCCACGCCACACGGCATCTCGGTGACAGGGATCGACTCGTGGGCGACGGAGCCGGCCTTCATCGAGTTCATCGCGTCTGACATGAAGAAGCGTCTTCCGTCGATGCCGTCTGACACCCGCGTGCTGTTCACGGCACACTCGTTGCCCCAACGCATCATTGATGGCGGGGACCCCTACCCGAACGAACTTCGCTCGACCGCAGAAGCAGTTTCTTCGTCGATCGGGCTGCGCGAAGGTTCGCAGTGGTCGATCGCTTGGCAGTCGGCTGGTCGGACTCCGGAACCGTGGATCGGGCCAGACATCCTCGCAGTGATCGACGAACTTGCCGAAGCGAAGTCGACGTCAGCAGTGCTCGTGAGTGCGTGCGGGTTCGTTGCAGACCACCTCGAAGTGCTCTACGACCTCGACATTGAGGCAAAGGCGCACGCTGAGAAGCACGGGCTCGCCTTCGATCGCACCGCGTGTGTGAATGACGACTCCGAGGTCATGCGGGCACTCGCACATCGTGTAACCGCCGTCTGCGCATGACCACGAGCGATCGAGACACGCACCACGTCGTCGTCATCGGCGCAGGGATCACTGGCCTTGCTGCAGCAGCGGAACTCGCGCAGCAGTACCCGCACCTTTCCGTCACCGTTCTCGAACGTGACGACCGCGTCGGCGGTGTCATCCACGCTTCGCCGTTCGCAGGACTTGCATCCGTCGACGAATCGGCAGATGCGTTCTTGCTCCGGTCTCCGTCTGCGCTGGAGCTCGCCTCGCTGGTCGGTCTCGGCGACGACCTCGTGCATCCCGCTACGGGCGAGGCCTACATCTGGCATGACGAGCTACACGACATTCCCGTCAACACGGTCCTCGGCGTGCCTGCGTCGTTGCGCTCGATCTGGTCCACCGCGCTCTACTCACCTGGTGCAAAGCTCCGCGCATCACTGGAGCCACTCCTCCCGCGAAGGGTTGGGCGTTCAAGTACGTCACTTGGTGGGGCGATCCGCGCGCGATGCGGCGACGAAGTGCTCGAGAGAGCGGTCGATCCACTCGTAGGTGGGATCTATGCAATCGACACCGACGCATTCAGCGTGCATGGCATGCCTCAACTCGACGAACTCATCGCGGGTCGCAGAAGTTTGATGGCAGGGGCACGCGACATGCTGTCGACGCGCCGCGATGCAGGTCCCGTCTTTGGCGCGCCACGCGCCGGCATGTCGGCCCTCGTCACGAAGACGACCGAATTCATTCGCTCACATGGTGCGTCGATCCGTACGGACTGGCATGTCGACGAAATCCGCCGGTCGAGTGACGGTCGATATGTCGTCGCGGGGAGTCAGGGCGAACTTGTAGCGAACGCGGTCGTCGTGGCAAGTCCGGCACGACACTCCGCCGCGATGATCCGAGAGATCAGCGCTGCGTCGGCGGACATGCTCTCACGGCGCGAACACGCCAGCGTCGTCATGGTCACCCTTGCCGTTCCCCGATCACAGTGGCCCGAGTGGTTGACGGGAAGTGGTTACCTCGTGACGAAGCCAAAGCAGACCGCGATCACCGCAGCGTCATTCGCCTCCAACAAGTGGGAGCACCTCCGCGGCGCGGACGACTCGATGATCTTGCGCGTGTCCCTTGGCCGCGACGGAATCCCCATGCACCACCACGACGACGAGACGCTCGTTCGCCTCGCACTTGCAGATCTCAACTGGCACCTCGATCTCGACCTCCAGCCGCACGCGCAGCGAGTGACGCGCTGGGTCGAGTCATTCCCGCAATATCGACCAGGGCACGAGTCCGACGTTGCGCGGCTCGACCAACTCCTCCACGCGACGCCAGGCGTCGTGCTCGCTGGTGCGAGCTTCGCGGAATCGGAATCCCTGCGTGTATCGCAGACGGACGGCGCGCGGCGAGGATTGCTGCAGAAAGCATCACTCAGTGAAGTCGAATCGTTTCCCGACGCTCGCCGCCGCAAGTCTCGCGGGGGCACTTGTCGCCTTCGCGCTCCCACCATGGGGATGGTGGCCGCTCGCGCTGATCGGAGTTGCACTCTTCATGCGAATCACGGTCGCGACGACCGACGTTTCGTCTCGCATGCGCTTTGCACTCGGCTTCATCTTTGCCGTGTCATGGTTTGCACCCGGAATGGGCTGGATGTGGTTTCTCACCCCACCCGGCTACGTCATCGCCGTCGTGCTCTTCTCTTCATTCCATGGGTTCGCGTCAATCGTCGGCGCGCGATCGCGCTTGCCGATCGTCGGCATCGTTCTCGCTCACACTCTCGCCGAGACATTACGCATGTCATTTCCGTTCGGTGGAGTCCCGCTTGCCTCGCTTGCGATCGCGACAGCATCGTCACCACTCTCTGCACTGAGCAGCATCAGCGGTCCGCTCTTCGTCACGCTCGTCATCTGGACGCTTGGCGCAATCGCGGCAACGTCGTCGCGTGCCACCTGGCTTCGAAATGGCATCGCCGGATTGTCGCTCGTGGCCGCGCTCCTCGTGCTCACGGTGATCGGACCACATGCTCACGATCTTGGGACCACCAAGCGAATCGCCGCCGTACAGGGAGGCGGTCCACAAGGGACGCTTGCAATCAACACCAACCCGAGGGACGTCGTCGACCGTCACCTCGCCGCGACGAGGACGATGACCGAGTCGGGGCTCGACATGGTGATCTGGCCGGAGAACGTGATCGACGTCGAGGATTTCTACACGAGCGTCGAGCGCGAAGAAATTGCAGGTGAAGCTGCGCGCCTCTCCGCACCGTTCGTCGTTGGCATCACGGAAGACGTCGACCGTCGCTACTTCACCAACGCCCAGGTCGTCGTGAACGTCGACGGAACACTCGCCGATCGCTACGACAAGGTGCGCAGGGTCCCCTTCGGCGAATTCGTTCCGCTACGTGGCTTGCTCGAGGCACTCGGAGCTCCAGTCGACCGCATTCCCCGCGATGCCCAGGCGGGAGACACGCCAGCCTCATTGCATGTCGGAGACACGACCGCAGGTGTCGTCATCAGCTGGGAAGTGTTCTTCTCAGGTCGCGCAAACGAAGGAGTCGAGCGAGACGCGACGTTCATCATCAACCCAACGAACGGCTCGAGTACACCGGCACGATCCTGCAAACCCAGCAAATCGCCTCGTCGCGGCTCCGCGCCATCGAGCAGGACCGCTGGTTGGTCCAGGTTGCGCCGACGGGATTTTCAGCATTCATCGCTCCCGACGGCACCGTACATGACCGAACTGGTGTGAGCGAGCAGAAGGTCATCGTGCGCGACTTTCCACTCCGCGCTGGTCGAACGCTGTACTCGCGACTTGGAGACCTCCCCCTCATCACCGCGATCGTCGCCCTGCTGCTCGCACTCCTGTATTCCTCTCGTCGGTCTCGCGTATGACGTCGATTTCTAATGATCTCATCGAGGTAGGTGTCGATCCGCTGGCTGGTGGTCGCATTTCCTCGTTGCGCATCGCCGGACGCGAACGACTCGTCGTCGATCGATCACGCGGCCCGATCGGTTGGGGCTTCTACGTCATGGCACCGTGGGCGGGTCGAATGCGCCACGGTGAACTTCGCTTCGGTGGATCGACCTATCGAGTTCCGTGTGATCTTCCGCCGCACGCCATCCACGGGACGACCTACGCCTCCGAGTGGACGATCGACGACGTGACGAACTCGTCGATCGTCGCACGTTGTTCGTTCGGCAAAACGTGGCCATTCGAGGGCTTCGTCCGCCACACGATGACCGTTGACGACGACACGCTGCGCCTCGTCCTCGAATTGCATGCGTCCGAAGCAATGCCGGCACAGCTCGGTTGGCATCCCTGGTTTGCGCGACCAGCGAGCGTTGACCACTCATTTCGCGCGATGTACGTGAGAAGTGATGACGGGATCCCGACAGGCGAATTGATCGAACCCACTCCTGGCCCACACGATGATTGCTTCGTTGGTCCTCTCAGCTCACCGCGCGTCACTTTCGATGACGGCATGACGATCGAACTTCATAGCGACTGTGATCATTGGGTCGTCTACGACGAGCAGTCGCACGGTCTGTGCGTCGAACCACAGTCGGGACCACCGAACGGAGTGAATGACTCACCGGAGATCGTGATGGCCAATTCGTCAGTGCGCAAGACGTTCGACCTGACCTGTGTTGGTTATCCACAGATAGGCTGACCTCCTTATGCGGCCCCCGCTTGACCCCAACGGGCCGCTGCGCATCGCCTATCTGACGTATCGGGGAAAGCCCCATGTCGGCGGTCAAGGCGTCTATACGAGACACCTCACCAAGGCACTCGTCGACCTCGGCCACCACGTCGAGGTCTACGCGGGCCAGCCGTATCCGATCCTCGATCCGCGCATCGCCCTGCACAAATTGCCGAGCCTCGACATCTTCAACGACCTCTATCCCGGTCGGTTCCCTGCGTACTGGGAGATCAAGTCATGGCCCGACGCAGTCGAGGTGCTCCAGTTCCTGAAAGGAACCTTCGGCGAACCACGCGCGTTCAGCATCCGCGCACATCGGGCGCTTGCCAAGCGAGTGAACGACTTCGACCTCGTCCATGACAACCAATGCCTCGGATACGGAATTCAAGACATCGAGAAACTGTTCCCGACCATCGTCACGTTGCACCACCCGATCACCAAGGACCGCAAACTCGAGATGGACCACGCGCCGAACTTCTGGAAGCGTCGCGCGATCGGCCGCTGGTATTCATTCGTCAAGATGCAGGGCAAAGTGGCCTCGAGCATGCCGAGGTCGTGGTCGTCAGTGAGAACTCGATCAACGACATTCACGAAGACATGAAGGTGTCGATGGACCGGATGCGACTCGTGCCCGTCGGCGTCGATCCGGAACTCTTCATGCCGAAGCCACACATCGCGCGTAAGCCTGGTCACCTGATCACGACCGCATCCGCCGACGTCGCCCTGAAGGGACTGTCGTATCTCCTCGAAGCAATGGCCAAGTTGCGAACCGAGCGCGACGTACACCTCACGATCATCGGTAAACCGCGCGAAGGCGCGAGCATGGATCTCATCCGCTCGCTCGGACTCCTCGACTGCATTTCTTTCGTTTCCGGAGTCACCGACGAACGAATCGTCGAGTTGTATGCAGAGAGCGAACTTGCCGTCGTCCCCAGCCTGTACGAAGGATTCAGCCTTCCTGCCATCGAGGCGATGTCGACCGGGATCTGTCTCGTCGCGACGACTGGCGGTGCACTTCCCGAAGTGACGGGTCGCGACGGAGACACCGTGCTCTCGTGCCCAGCAGGAGACGCCGACGCACTCGCCGCAGCGATTCGTCGAGGACTCGACGACGAAGCCCTGCGAAACCGCATCGGTCTCGCTGGACGCCAACGCGTCGTCGAACGCTGGAGCTGGCGACACTGCGCATCGCTCACCGTCGACCAGTACCGCGAGGTCCTCGCGATGCCCCACAACGTCGCCAAGTTGGCACGCAGGTCGGGTTGATCGCCATGTTGACGATCAAGTTCGACCAACTTCGACTGCGCGCGGGAGACCGCGTGCTCGATGCCGGAGCGGGATTCGGTCGCCACGCGTTCGAGGCCGCTCGCCGCGGCGCGCAGGTCGTGGCACTCGACTACGCAGCGGAGGAAGTCGTCTCCACCCGCGCGACATTTGCCGCGATGTTCGAGGCCGGGGAGATCCGAGAGGAGAACCTCACAGGCGTCATGCGCGGAGACGCAACGAAACTCCCGTTCCCTGACAACACCTTCGACGCCATCGTCACGTCGGAAGTGTTGGAGCACATTCAAGATGACGTGCGCGCAATCGGCGAGTTCGCCCGGGTGTTGAAGCCCGGCGGTGTTCTTGCCGCGACGGTCCCCTCATGGTTTCCCGAGAAGATCAACTGGATGTTGTC
>RFNE01000228.1 GCA_009927375.1 Actinomycetota bacterium
GCCCTCACGGTTCGGATCGCCGTACACCGCGATCTCCTTCGATGCATACGCCTGGCTTCCCGTGTAGACGAAGTTCAGCATGTCTTCGATCTTCGGGAAGGTCTTCAACACTTCACCCTGGTGAAGGACTCGACCCGCGCCACCCTGACCGGCAGCTCCATGGCAACCTGCGCACGATCCATATACACCTGCGCCGATTGCGAGTGGTCCTTCGACGGTCTTTTCTTGCGGCTTCAGCGCGATGAGATAGAGGAATGCCCACAGTGGGAGGAGGCTGAGTGTCGCCATGGCCCAGAACGGAATCTTCTTTCGCGTCTTGGCGGCAACCACGTAGTCAGGATCC
The DNA here is from genome assembly GCA_009927375.1 of Actinomycetota bacterium. Classification (GTDB taxonomy): domain Bacteria; phylum Actinomycetota; class Acidimicrobiia; order Acidimicrobiales; family Ilumatobacteraceae; genus UBA3006. The sequence continues at coordinate 344 of RFNE01000228.1, forward strand.
GGTGGTGGCGGAGGTGGCGCGCTCGCGGCGACCGGTGCTGCAGCCTTGGCAACCGCCGGTGCGGAGGCCTTCGCCGGAGCAGTCTCACTCGAGGCGGACTCGGACGATGCATCACCCGACAGCGCGGAACGGCGTTCTTGCGAGCGCTTCAGCAGGTGTTCGGGTATTTCGGTCACGGTGATCCTCTGATGAATGACTTCTTGGTCCTGTACGAAACAGGCCCAAACTGACGGTTCTCACTCTAAGGCACGCCGAAGCGAGCACTTGAACACTAGGGAAGTACGACTTCGTCGATGAAATTGACCAGCCCCGCGGGGTCGACTGGCGTGCGCAAGGTCACAACTCTGCACGAATGCACGACCTCGCTGTTTTCGCCCGTTTCCGGACAGCCCGACTAGTCTCGTGTGTGATTTCACGAGGAAAGGCGTCTCCCGCGAACCATGTTGGCAATTGACATTCTCCGCTGGCCGGGCATGAACCAGGCGTTCATCTTTTCCTTCGTCCTGACGCTCGCCATGGCCCTCGTGATCATCCCGATTGGCAAGCGTCGACCCGTCGATCGCAAGGCCACCTGGGGTGAGTCGATCTTCGGCGCGACCTACGTCTTTGCCGTCATGTTCGTCGCCTTCGGTGTCGTGCCCCACCAGTGGATCGACCATGCCGACAAGGAACTCGGTTGGCGCAAGGACAAGATCATCTTCGGGCCCTTCGACATCTTGAAGCCGAAGGCGTTCGGCGGCCCGTTCCCGTTCACGATGAGCTACGAGGCGATTCGCGACATCATCGTCGTCGTCATCCACGCGGTGTTCATCGGTTTGATGATCTATTTGTTCAACTGGTGGCAGAAGCGCGGCGACGTGAAGCCCAAGGAAGTGGAGACCTCCACGTACGGTCGTCCGCTGGTGCGCAAGGGATAGTTCGACGTGGCAAAGACTGACGCAAATCCGCCAATGCCGGAATGGTCCGACGAGTATCAACTCGTCGAGGTCGACGCTGACTTCTTGAGCAAGGCCGTCAAGCCGAAGCAGTTCATCCACATCGACCAGAGCGAATGCATCATGTGTGAAGGCTGCGTCGACATCTGTCCGTGGAAGTGCATCCACATGGTGACCCCGAACGCGATCGCCGAAGCGCAGGGCACCGAATGCCGGGATCGGATCCGAACGACAACGTGGTGTTCATCATCGATGACGACGTCTGCACGCGCTGCGCACTATGCGTCGATCGTTGTCCGACCGGAGTGATCATCTTGGGCAAGGTTGGCGCACCAGCCGCCACCGGTGATTCGCACATGCGCACGGCGAATCACGGTTATGCATACGGAATGCGCTTCTAAGGCACGTCAGGGACACGGAGAACACACATGGCCAGCACCATCGAAGAAAAGCCCCGCCTCACGCTGAAGGAACGCGCCGCCAAACTCGGCGAGTCGCTGCAGGGAAGTCAGGCATGGAACTCGATCTTCCGCCCAGGTTCGATCTTCCGCAAGGGATACACCGACTCGCCACGCAACCGTTCGTACGTGATCATGAACTCGGTGCTCTACCACTTGCACCCGGTGAAGGTGAAGCGACACGCGGTGAAGGTCAGCTACACGCTGTGCCTCGGTGGACTCAGCTTCTTCCTCTTCATCCTGCTCACCGTGACGGGCATCTTCCTGATGTTCTTCTACCGACCGACTGCTGCCGACGCCTGGCAGGACATCCAGTCGCTGCAGACCTCGGTCACGTTCGGACTGATGGTGCGCAACATGCATCGTTGGGGCGCCCACTTGATGGTGTTGAGC
>RFNE01000103.1 GCA_009927375.1 Actinomycetota bacterium
GACGACATGAGTAGCACTTCCATCATCACCATCGCGATCGCCGTGATCATCGTTGCTGGCATCGGCGTCGTCCTGACGTCTGCACGTCGCACCGGCGTGCGCGGCACGGGCACGCTCGCTCGCGAGACGCGCCGCAAGGATCGCGGCAAGCTCGACCCATCGGTCGTCACCGGTCGTGACGTCGAGGCAGCTGCAGTCGCCTCGCGCACCGTCGCACTCGCACCACGCCCGCAGGCAGAAGTTGCGCCGTGGTCACCGCCAGATCCGGAGGCGATCGGAGTTTCGCGACGCCAGTTCTTCAATCGCGCCACCGTGACCTTGATGAGTGCATCGCTCGGAGCATTCGGCGCTGCGGTCGTCGGCTTCCTCTGGAAGGGAGCCTCTGGCGGATTCGGTTCCAAGATCACCATCGGTGGCATCGACGACGTGATCGCTCAGATCCGCGCGAACAAGGGTTTCTATTACGTGCCACAGGCGCGCGCATGGATCACCGAGTATCCGAAGGAAGGCGTATCGAAGGCCGTGCGGTGTACGGTGCGCAAGCGCCCGTGCTCGCAGGCATGGAAGCTGGCATCGTTGCGCTGTATCAGAAGTGCCCGCACCTCGGTTGCCGTGTTCCCGATTGCAAGAGCTCACAGTGGTTCGAGTGCCCGTGCCACGGTTCGCAGTACAACCGCGTCGGTGAAAAGAAGGGCGGCCCCGCACCACGAGGCATGGATCGCTTCGGTGTGTCCGTCGCCAACGGTGTGCTCGTCGTCGACACCGGTGCAGTGTTCGGCGGTCCGCCGATCGGCACCAACACGACCGGCCAAGAGGCCGAAGGCCCGCACTGCGTCGGTTCCGAGGGAGGTGGCCACTGATGTTCGCTGACATCACGACCAACGTCGCGTGGTTCATCCTCGTCGTCGCCATCGGAGGATGGGCGCTGTATGCGTTCGCCAACATTCGTCGTTCGCGACGCGAGATCGGCTCCGAGATTCGTCTCGCGGCCAACCGCAAGCCCTACTACGACGACGAAGAACTCGAAGGAAAGAAGCTCGAGCGCACACAGTTGCTCGGCATCCTCTTCCTTGCGGTCATCACCGTGTCGCTTCCGCTGTATTGGGTGCTCGAGCCGGGTCGCCAAGAAGGCGCGACCAACGGATGGGAACACCGGTTCGAGAAGTGGGGCAGCAAGTTGTTCGCGGCCACCGCTGACGGCGGATTCAACTGCGCGGGTTGCCACGGCGGCATGAGCGGTGCCGGCGGTGCCGCGACGTATGCGATCACCGACCCAAAGACGAACGAAGTGAAGCAGGTGTCGTGGAAGGCCCCGGCCGTGAACACGATCTTCTATCGCTTCAGCGAGTCCGAGATTCG
>RFNE01000290.1 GCA_009927375.1 Actinomycetota bacterium
ACCGCCGCTGGACTTGCCGCTCTCAATGAGCTCACGGGAGACGTATATATGGAGCTCGCCGCCAGGGCGCGTTCGCTGTCGGCGCTGTTGCGCGATGCGTGCGCATCGGCGGGGATCGTTGCTCAATTCCCAGTGGTCGGAACGTTGGTTGGCGCATACTTCGGTGATCGAGTGCCGACGAACTTCGATGAGGCCAAACAGACCGACGAAAAGATGTACGCAAAGTTCTTCCACGCCATGCTCTCGGAATCGGTTGCCATGGCTCCCGGTGCATATGAGGCGCTCTTCGTCGGTCTCGGCCACGACGATCGGGTGATGGAACAACTGGCTGAGTCTGCAATGCGCGCCGCTCAGCGCGCGACGCGTTGACGCGACCGATCGCATAGGTTTGTTTCATGCGCACGCTGTTCTCCCTGCGAACACTCATCGGCCTAGGCGCCCTTGCGTTGTTCGCTGCGGTTGCACTTGGGTTGTTCGCGCTGACGAGTGGTGGATCGGGGAGTGGTGCTGCCGAGACTCGCAACATCGAGATGATCGCAGTCGTCAGTGGTGTACAGGCCGATGAGGGGTGGTCGACGTCGTCGGGCGAGACCGTCGGAGCAGCAACCGTTTCATTGGACGACGGTCGAACGGTGTCGATCCCCGAGGGAACTCCCGGCGAGATCACGTGTGCAGATCTTGCGACTCCCCAGTCCTGCGTGATGCTCGCAGACACGCTCGGCTCTGCAGTGGTGTGGTTCGCTGTCGTGCCCGCTGATTCTTCGCGTGGTGGTCGTTATCTCACGCTGCCAGGACTCGTCGACATGCGTGCGGGTGGTGAGTATGGGGTGCTCGAAAATGGCTGGGTCATTCGTCTTGCAACTCCAACGGAGCGCACGTGTGAGAACGACCCAGGAAATCTTCGTGACTTCATCGACAGCTTCGGCGGTGACGGCTCACAGTCGGTGTTGGATCTGATCGACGACCAAATCGTCGAAGTCGTCTGTAACTGATCAGGCGTTCGGCGCGAGACGCACGATCGCAGAGGCAGCCTTGTAGGCGGCTTCCGCTGGCCCGATCTCGTCGGGACGAAGCAGGTTCGCCATGATGCGCAGCACCCATTCCATCAACGTGCGGCTCTGAATGCCGACGCGGGAGAGTTCGCGCATCAACGCCGGACGCCCAATGACCTTGGCGAACAGTCGTGCGACCTTGAAGTACTGGCCGTACTCATCATCGAGCATCAGCTGGTACCGACCGAGCGCACGAGGATCATTCAGGGTGATCGCCTCGTGCAACACTTCGGCTGCCATTCGTGACGTCTCATAGGCGTAATCGATACCTTCGCCGTTGAACGGATTCACGCTGCCGGCAGCATCACCAACGACGACGTATCCCTGACCGACTTTCGGGCCGACTGATCCACCCATCGGAATCTTGCCGCTCGTCGCCTTGCACTCGGGCGTGTCGGGATTGATGCCCCAGGAGTCTGCGACCATGTGCGCGTACGAGTCGAGGAGGAGTGTCGTGTTCACCGACGTGAAGTCCTTGAACGTCGAGAGGAGTCCGACACCGATGTTGATCGTGCCGTCGCCGACGGGGAAGATCCAGCCGTATCCGGGCATCGACTTGCCGTTGCGATCCTTGACGTCGAGCGCTGATTCGATCCACGGCTCCGCGTGTCGTGGGCTCTGCCAGTAGGTGCGGATCGCGGTTCCATACGGCCATTCGCGGGTGCGTGAGGTACCGAGCGCACGACCGAAGCGCGAGTTCGCCCATCGGCAATCACGACGTACTTGGCGCGAACGTCGAAGGTCGTTCGTTGTCCTTGTCGGTGACGGTCGCACCGACGAGTCGACCGTTCTCGAGGATCGGCGTTGTTGCCTCGTGTCCCTGCAACAGGGTTGCACCTGCACGCTCTGCGTTGAACGCGACCATCTGGTCGAGTTCGCGACGTCGCACGACGTAACCGTGTTGCGGATAGATCGGGTGGCTTGGCCAGTGGAGTTCGAGTGCCTTGCCATGTGCCGTTGCGCGAAGCCCTTCGTAGCGGTGGAACTTGGCGAGTGAATCTCCGAGCCCCATGTCGTTCAGCTGCTTGACCGCACGTGGAGTAAGACCGTCACCGCAGGTCTTCTCACGCGGGAAGTGCTTCTTTTCCAACATCATCGTGTCGAGCCCGCGCGTCGCACACCAATATCCGGCCGCGGCGCCAGCCGGGCCTGCACCGATGACGAGCACGTCAGTTTCGCGCGTCTGCGCGTTGGGGGTCATGCGTTCAGCGTATGGTCAGGCGCGCGAGTTCGCGTGACCGAGCGCGATGGTTACTTGCTGGATGCGCGCGGCTCAGTGCCGACGAACACCGGTGGCTTCTCAAGCATCGAGAAGTCCTTGTCGAGCGTGTCGAACGAGGTCTCGCCCTTTTCGAGCGCGAGGAAGATCTCGGACTCTGGCGAGCACCATGTTTCGTATTCGCTCATCCACTCTTCGCTCTTCGGGTCCGCGCCACCGATGGTGTAACGCTCGTGGCACACGACACCAAGGATCTCGGCTTCGGTGAGTCCGCCGCCTG
>RFNE01000316.1 GCA_009927375.1 Actinomycetota bacterium
ATGTTCGCCGCCGCGGAGTGCCACACGCCGTCCATGTCCTCGGTGCGAGAAGGCTTGTAGTCGAAGTGTCGAGGTCCGTCGTAGGCGGGTGCGCCACCAATGCCGCCGAACTCGAGCAAGTCGACGAGGCTGAACGCATTGATCAGATCGCCGTGACCGAACACGAGGTCCTGGTCGTACTTGATGCCGCGCTGGCCGTTCAGGTCGATGTGGAACAACTTGCCCTGCCACAGCGCCTGGGCGATGCCCGAAGTGAAGTTGAGCCCCGCCATCTGTTCGTGACCGACCTCTGGGTTGAGTCCGACGAGGTGCGAATGCTCGAGGCGTTCGATGAAGGCGATCGCGTGACCGATGGTGGGAAGCAAGATGTCGCCGCGCGGTTCGTTCGGCTTCGGTTCGATGGCGAAGCGCAAGTCGTACCCGCGGTCGATGACGAATGACGTGAGCGTGTTCATCGCCTCGGCGTAGCGGTCGAGTGCCGCGCGCACGTCTTTGGCGTGGTCGTACTCCGCGCCCTCGCGTCCGCCCCACAGCACGAAGGTCTTCGCACCCAAGTCGGCAGCGAGTTCGATGTTGCGCAGCACCTTGCGCAACGCAAACCGGCGCACCTCGCGATTGTTGCTGGTGAATCCACCGTCCTTGAACACGGGATGGGCGAACAGGTTGGTGGTGATCATCGGCACGCACAAGCCACTCGACGCGAGGCGCTCCTTGAAGCGTGCGACGATCGCGTCGCGTTCCGTTGCACCCGTGCCGAACGGGACGAGGTCGTCATCGTGGAACGTGATGCCCCACGCACCGACTTCGGCGAGCTTGTCGACGGCGTGAAGCGGGTCGAGTGGTGGCCGGGTGGGTTCGCCGAAGGGATCGCGGGCTTGCCAGCCAACGGTCCACATGCCGAAGGAGAACTTGTCGGTGGGGTTCGAAGTCGCGCTCATCGTGCCAACGGTAGTTGACGGTTGACGTTCTGCCCGAGGGCGATGCGAGGTTCAGCGACGTGCAGGACAGCGAGTACGGAGTCCATGAACGTCGAAATCGCGTGGCTGTCGCGGTGCGACATCCGCGGGCTTTCGGTCACCCCATTCGAAATGCAACGGTGCACTTCGCGCACTTGATGATGCAGCCCGGGTTCGTCGCACGTGACGTGCTCGATCCCCGATGAAGTACGGATCTCGGCGACGTTGGATGCGTGTGACCTCGTCGGGATCACGATCATCGCGGACTCACACGTGATGGTGGACGCCGTCGTGCCTTCCTTCGTCGAGCCACAGGTGAGGTGTGCGAAGCGTCCGTCGTTCCACGTCATGTCGATGGTCGCCTGCTCGTCGACGCCGGTCGGGCCGATGGTGCCGTGTGCGCTCCACGACTCGGGCGCGCCGATGAACCACCAGGCGAGCGTGATCGGATAGATGCCGACGTCGAGGAGTGCTCCGCCTCCCTTGGTTGGATCGAAGAGTCGATGCGAAGGGTTGCGTCCCGCATCGAAACTGAAGTCGCTGTCGATCGACGTGACCCGACCGAATTCACCGGCATCGATTCGTCGCTTCAACTCCATGTGCAGGGATTGAATCGCATCCACATCGCTTCCATCAGGAAGCGACCGGTCGACGTCGACACGGCGAGCATCTCGTCGACCTCGCCCGCGTTCATCGCCAGTGGCTTTTCGACGAGGACGTGCTTGCCTGCGCGCATCATGGCGATGGCGTGTTCGCGATGGACGGGATGGATGCCGGCGACATAGACGACATCGACCTCTGGGTCCTGGGCAAGGTCGGCGACTGATCCGTGTGCACGCGGAATGTTGCGCGCCGAAGCAAACGTGCGTGCGGAGTCGATCGAGCGACTGCCGACGGCGACGAGTTGTGCATCTGCGATGTTCGCCAGATCACGCGCGAAGTCGGACGCAATTCGTCCCGTTCCCGCAATTCCCCAACGCATGGTCATCAGTGTGCTCCGTGTGCAGCCTGAGTTGACTTCGGTGACAGTGAAAGTGCGGCAATCCACAGGACCGATGCCACGCCGACGATCGTGGTGAAGGCCCAGCCGTAGCCGACGCCCGCTGAGAGTGCTCCCATCGACGATGTCGCCGTCATGAATCCGATGCGTTGGGCGAGCGTCATCGCGGCGAGTCCCGCACCGGGTCGGTCGGGATTCATGCGCGCGGCCATGAGGTAGATCTGCGGGAACATCACGCTCACGCCGAGTCCCCACAGCGCGAATGCGACAAGACCGACGAGTGCATTCGGTGCGAGGAGGAGGACGACGAAACCAGATGCGACGCTGCCGAGTGAGAGGGCGAGCAAACGGGCCTCGCCGATGCGGTCGATGACGCGGTCACCACGCAGGCGACCGATCAGCATCGCGGCGGAAAACACGACGGGGCCCGCACCTTTCAAACGTCCTGCGTCCAACCAGTCGCGGAGTGCAGTCGCACTCCATTCATTCGGTGTGACCTCGAACGCGGCAGCCGCGAGTGCGAAGAAGACGATGACGAACACCGCGCGCGAGAGCCGTACCGAGTGATTCGAGTCGGCGGCGGTCGGCGAGGGGATGTGGGCAGCGTCAAGTGCCGACACGGAGCGGACAGAGACGATCAGGAGGATCAGCGCCACGGTGACGAGATGGGCCTTGAGCGGAATGTCGAGCACCGACGTGCCCCAACCGATCAGGGTTCCGGTGACGAATCCCAAACTCCACATCGCGTGGATGCGATGCATGATCGACTTGGTCGTCGTCGATTGGATGGCAGCCGCCTCAGCGTTCATCGAGGCGTCCGCGAGGACGTCGCAGAACCCGAGCAGGGTGAGCAGCACGAGCAAGCTGGCCGCATTCGGGACGAAGGCGATGATGGGGAGCGTGACTGCGAGGCCGGTCATCGACCATCGAAGGACTTTCAGGATGAGGCCGGGTCGCAGCACGCGACCCCCGACGACCGATCCGAGGATGCCGCCCAAACCGCCTCCGAGGAGCGCGAGACCGAGACCGCCATTGCCGACACCGATCGAGTCGCGGACCTCGTCCACGCGGGGCAGCCAATTGGCAAAAGATGCCCCATTGGCGAAAAACATCATTCCGATGGCGCCAACTGTTGTCCGGGACCCACGTGGCACGGCACGACTGTACCCGAGGGCCCGTCCCCGGGGTCCGAGAAGAGGCCTGTGTTGGCGTGGATATGGCCGTGTTACGCTTTATGGCGTTGTCAATCAGGCAGCAATCAACCATTTACTTTGGGGGAACCTCATGAGGAAGAGTCAGCTTGCCGTTTTCGCAGCTGCGGGCGCATTGTTGCTCGCTGCATGCGGCGGCTCGAGCAGCGACAGCGCCGACACCACCGCAGCAAGCGGTGGCGGATGCGTCGTCGGTGTGTCGTGGAACAACTATCAGGAAGAGCGCTGGGCGAAGTGGGATGAGCCCGCCATCAAGGCAGCAATCGAAGCTGCCGGTGGCACCTACATCTCGAACGACGCCAAGTCGTCTGCAGAGACTCAGGCCAGCAACCTGGAGAACTTGATCTCGCAGGGCGCAAAGGCACTCATCGTTCTCGCTCAGGACGGCACGGCAATCTTGCCGGCAGTCACCAGCGCGATCGACTCTGGCATTCCGGTGGTCGCATATGACCGCTTGATCGAAGAGCCACGTGCCTTCTACCTGACGTTCGACAACCAGGGCGTTGGTCGCATCGAAGCTGAAGAGATCTTCAAGCGAGTGCCGAAGGGCAAGTACGTCATCATCAAGGGCAACCAGGCCGACGCGAACTCCGACTTCCTGCGCGCAGGATACGAGGAAGTCATCGGTGCCGCAGTTGCTGCTGGTGACATCACCATCGTGAGCGAGACCTACACCGACAACTGGGACCCCGCCGTCGCGCAGGCCACCATGGAGCAGGTCCTCACCGCCGAAGGCAACAAGATTGACGCCGTTCTCGCAGAGAACGACGGCATGGCCGGTGGCGCAATCGCAGCCCTCGAAGCACAGGGTCTCGCAGGAAAGGTCCCCGTGTCGGGTCAGGATGCCGAGCAGGCAGCTCTCAACCGCGTTGCGCTGGGAACCCAGACCTTGACCGTGTGGAAGGATGCTCGCGAGTTGGGTAAGGCAGCTGGAGAGGCCGCAATGGCACTCTGTGCAAACCCAGACGCAGCAGCCATCTCCGGTGCAGCACCGTTCACCACTCCTGGTGGTGTCTCCATCTCGGCAACCTTCTTGACGCCGAAGCCCATCACTCAGGAAAACCTGAATGACGTGCTCGACGCTGGTTGGACCGACTCGGCAACGCTTTGCCAGGGAGTCACAGCCGGTTCGGTGCCAGCCTGCCCGTGATCGGCAGTCGTCACCGTTAAGACGCGACGTGCCCCCCGCCCTTCGGGGTGGGGGGCACGTTCTCATTACGACCACAATTCATCACTTCACACGGAGTACCTGACGTGAACGACAGTCAGACGAGCGAGCAACACGCAAACGATTCGGGAGTTCTCAATCGCTTCCGCGCGTTCATTGCCTCCACCGAAATCGACACCCGCTTCGCGGGGATGGTGATCGCGCTCGTCGTCATTTGGACTGCATTCCACATCCTGTCCGGCGGTGACTTCCTCACCTCGCGCAACCTGTGGAACCTGTCGGTACAGAGCGCGTCGATCGCCGTCATGGCGACCGGCATGGTGCTCATCATCGTTTCGCGCAACATCGACCTCTCCGTCGGGTCGCTGCTCGGCTTCCTCGGATACGTCATGGCGATGGTGCAGACCCGTTGGATCCCCGACGCCTTCGGTTTCGAGCACTGGTACATCTGGATCGTCGCACTCATCGTTGGCATCGCGCTCGGCGCGGCCCTCGGTGCGGTGCAGGGTTCGATCATCGCTTACGGCGGTGTTCCCGCTTTCATCGTCACGCTCGGCGGCTTCCTCGTCTGGCGTGGCCTCATCTTCCGCATGGGGGAGCAGGGGCAAACCCTGTCGCCCCTCGATGGCACCTTCCAGCTCATCGGCGGCGGTCCGAAGGGTTCGCTCGGTGAGTGGCGCAGTTGGGTGCTCGGACTGCTCGGATGCATCGGAGCAATTGCGTCGATCTACTTCAATCGCAAGCGTCGCCGAAAGTACGACTTGGCGGTTCGTCCGCTCCCCATCGATATCGGATTGGCCGTGTTCGGATGCGTCGTCATCATCCTCGGCATCGCACTGATCGCAGTCGGCTACGAGTCACCGATCACTGGGGCACCGACGGGCGTCGCCTATCCGGTGGTCATCCTGATCGCCATCACGATCGGCATGGTCTATCTCTCGCGTCGCCGTCGCTTCGGTCGCTACGTGTATGCCATCGGTGGCAATCCCGAGGCGGCGGAACTCGGCGGTATCAATACTCGTCGCACCGTGATGGGCACGTTCGTGTTGATGGGGGTTTTGTGCGCGGTGAGCGCAGCCATCCAGACGGCACGTCTCAACTCCGCGGTCACCAACCTCGGCGTCCAGAACGAGCTCGACGTCATCTCGGCCGCCGTCATCGGTGGCACGTCATTCGCTGGCGGAATCGGCACGATCAGCGGAGCCGTACTCGGCGCGGTGATCATGCAGTCGCTGCGTTCGGGCATGGTCCTTTTGCGCATCGACTCGCCGTCACAGGACATCGTCGTGGGCGTGGTGCTCGTGTCTGCGGTTGCGATCGACGCAGCATTGCGTCAAGGGAAGCGACGCACCGCGGGAATCGCGCTTGCGGTTGGCCTCGTCGTCGCCGCCTTGATCATCCAGACGGGCAGGCAATGATCGCCATGGAGACACGGAAAGTGAGGACAGCGTGAGCGACACCAAGGTTCCACTCGTCGAACTTCGCGACATTCGCGTGTCGTTCGGCGGCTTGCACGCCGTGGACGGCGTGACCCTCACCCTCAATCCAGGTGAAGTGGTCGCACTCGTCGGTGGCAACGGCGCCGGAAAGTCGACGCTGATGCACACGCTTGCAGGCGCACACCCCGCGGACTCAGGTCAGATCCTCGTCAACGGCGAGCCGGTCACGATCGCTACTCCGCGCGATGCCCGCGCACAGGGCATCGAAGTGATCTATCAGAAGCTCGCCCTTGCGGAAAACATCGATGCAGCGGGGAACTTGTTCCTCGGCCGTGAGCTGCGCACCCGCACCGGCGCGCTCGACGATTCGGCAATGGCGTCGGCAACTCGTGACGTGCTCAAGCGACTCAACCCACGGTTCAAGAACCTGAACACGCCGGTGAAGTCGCTCTCGGGAGGTCAGCGCCAGTCCGTAGCGATCGCCCGTGCCGTGCACTTCAACGCCAAGATCCTGATCATGGACGAGCCCACTGCCGCACTCGGACCGGCAGAGACCGCACAAGTTCGTGAGCTCATCGAGCAGTTGAAGTCGGAGGGGATCGGCATCTTCCTCATCAGCCACGACATCCACGACGTGTTCGACCTCGCCGATCGCATCAGCGTGATGATGCAGGGTCGACTGGTCGCAACGGTGGAGAAGTCCAAGGTGACCAAGGACGAAGTCCTCGCGATGATCATCATGGGTCAGCGACCCGGCGGAGCGAACTAACCGACCTTCCCCTCTACGTCAGTCGCCGGGAGTCCACTTCGTTGGCGAGTCTGCGCCGCGCGTGATGTCGTAGAAGCCGTCTGAGTCCACCGTCATCCATGCACCTGGTGCTTCACCCGGGAACGTGACCCGCACCTCGGCGGTCCGTGCGGTGCCGAGACCGAAGTGAATCCATGAGGCGTCGCCGCTTGCATGACCCCCGCCGATGGTGACCTCGCGGCGCGTCGTGCGATCACCGAAGCGCACGTCGATTTTCGCTCCGATGGCGTGGGTGTTCGGTGTCGGTTGGGAGAGTGTGAGAGCGAGCCAGTGTCCAAGCGGGGCTGGTGAGTCGGCCGTACCCGTACCGACGTTGCGACGGACTTCGACTGAGACTCGACGATTGACGACCACCACATCGAGGAGCCCGTCCAGATTGAGGTCGGCAAGCACTGCACCACGGGAACGGGCATCGTTGTTGATGCCGGCCTGTTCACCCCGCTCGACGAACGATCCGTCCTTCGTCCGAGGAGGAGGTTGTTGGGGTCGTGCTTGGCGTAATCAACCTGGGCATCCACGTTGCCCTTCGAAACGAAGAGGTCGACGAAACCATCGTTGTTGACGTCGTCGAACTCGGGGTGCCAAGCCGTGGAGGGGAGGATGTCTCCGCCTGCATAGGGCCGTTGTGCGGTGACTCCGCGCTCGAGTGCGATGTCGCGATACGACGGGCCGCTTGCGCCGTCCTCGAGTGATTGCAGTTTGTTGTCGGCTTGGCTCGTGAGATACACCTCTGGTCGACCGTCACCGGTCAGGTCGTAGCTCGCGATTCCCATGCCCCAGATGACGACCTTGCGCCAGCCATCCGACTCGCCGTATTCGCGCGGCTCTTCGCCCGGCCTGATCCGCCAAAGTTGTTCCTCGGCATAGCGGTCGTAGTTGCGGTCGTTGCTCACCCGCAGATCGGAGTGTCCGTCGTCGTTCCAGTCGGAGAACAACACCGACAACGTACAGTGCGCGGGTAGCTGGATCGGTGTGGAGTAGCCCGCAGCGCTCGGACGCCACAGTTCATTCGTTGCGCAGTCATAGGTGTCAGGGATGAGGTAGTTACCGAAGGCGAGTGTGGGCAGCGATGATCCCTCCTCCCACGTCGCGGAGAACGCCACCGTCCAGTCATCTCCAGCGTCGATGCCGAGACGATCCGTCGCATCTTCGAATCCGCAGTCTCCGAGACCCCGCAGGACGTGCTTGCTTCCGCGCCGGAGAACCACCAGATCGAGCACGTCATCGCCGTCGACGTCGAGTGGATATGCGCCCGTCACTGCCGCGAGGTCGGTGACGGGGGACTCTTTCCTTGAGAACCGAAGTGCTCCGCCGATGGAACTGTCGTTGACGTAGAGCGCGGCATCGTTGACGCCGCCCGCGAAGTAGAGCTCGGGTTTGCCGTCGTCGTTGCAGTCGAACGTTGCGACTCCGCCACCGACGAAGAACGGAAACTCACCGTCGTACACGTGGTCGATCCCCGACGTCGTCGATTCGTCAACGAAACGGGGAACGACGGGATCGCTCGTGCCACGGCCTGCGAGGAGAAACGCTGTCGTTCCTGCGACGACTGTGCCGATGATCGCGAGCGCGACCAGGCGGGTACGTGTCACGGACGGTCGGTCGGTGGGAGTTCCGCGACGGTCAGCCAACGTGCGCCGGTGGCTCGACGCATGGCCCACATGGTCTTGAACGGTGCAGAAGAGCTCGACACGACCTCGCCACTTGCATTGCGAATTTCCGTGGTGACCGTTCCTTCGGAGATCATGCCGAGGCTCAGGCCATCTTGGCGTCCGAACGGAACGAGGAGCGTGACTCGAACGCGATCGATCTCGTAGTTGTCGGTGACGGTGCGGCCGATCGAGGTTGACTCGCGAAGTCGTGCCCGCATCGCATCCAGCCGGTCGCCGTGCGTGACGGCAGTGAGGAGCGAATCGTCTCCTTCGAGGATCGCCTGAGACTCGAGCGCGAGGTTCTCGGCAAGGGTGAGCACGATCGCCTGAGCACCAGCCACGTCAATCTCGTGGTTCCAGTTCATGACCTCGTCGTCGACGGTGATGTCGGGGAACGTCGCTGGATCGATGCGCGTCGAGAGTCTGCCGATGAGGTTCTCGGGTTCGCCGGCGAGGACGCCTTGCGTCGTTCGGGCGCCGAATGAGAGTCCACCGACGACGAGAAGCGCAATGACGCCAAACGTCGTGGCACGTCGTGCCCGCACAGCGGTCGTCGTGTGCGACTCTGCACCATTCAGCACGGTTCGAGACCATCCGCGCAGGGAGTCAGCGGCCGAGTCGGGCTCGGGAACGACACGTTCGAGGAGCGGTCGCACCGCAGTCATGATCGTGAGACCAGCGAGCAACGCAACTTTGGCGCCGAACTCGGTGTCTTGCGGTGCCATCAGAACCACGCAGACGATTCCGACCATTGCGCCGAACAACGTGCGACCAACACGACCCTTTGGCGTCGTTCGCGGGTCGGTGATCATGAAGTAGGTGAAGATCAGGATCTCGGGCGAGGTCACGATCGTCGTCCACAATGCAGAGCCACACACGGGTGCGAACGCCCAGCGCGCGGTGAAGCACTGACCGGACGCAGCGTTGATCGCGGTGCCTGCGGAGAGCACGAGCCAGAACGAGATGACGGTGGCGAGCAGACCGAGTCGGCGAGTGACGAGAGAACCGCCGATCAGGATGACTGCATAGGCGATCACCATCGACGGATTCGATAGCGGCGCCCACCAGAAGTCGAGCGGTTCGATGCGGCTACTTCCGAGAAGGATGAAGGCGATCACGAGGCCGACGTTCGACGGGTTGAAGACGTGTGAGCCTCCCTTGCGCACGACGAACTTCGTCAGGAGGGAAAATGCCGCGATCGCGGAGAACATCCACCACTTGTGGAAGGTCCAGTGGTCACCGACCGGGGTGCTCGGGACGCGCAGGATGAGCGCGATGCCGCTACCCGTGAGCATCGCACTTGCGGGCCAGACGAATGCGCGGGTTTGGTAGAAGGTGATGGCGACCTGAAGCAACGCCGTCGTCAGGATTGCGGCGAGGATCTGCGGCACGCTGACGTGGAATCCGAGCCCGACCTGGCCGAGCGTGTGCAACGTGATGACGACCATCGCGACGTGCAGGCGAGAGTCGCGAATCTTCGGCAGGACGACTGGATAGACCGAATTGCCGATGCGAACCGAGCGTCCGGGGGTCGGCGAGACGACGGCGAGCGGTGGCGCAAACGTGTCTGCCATGTCGGAAAAACTAGTTGAGAAAGTGGCCTTTGCGCGAGGGAGGCCGGGGATTTTCAGGGCTTCCACCTAGTGTCGGGTCCATCGACACCGTTTCGCTCGAGAACTGGCTGACGCCCCCGTACAACCGCGAGGCGTTCTGGCGCGTCCGAGACCTTGCCCCAACCAAGCCAATTCGAAATGGTTCGGAACGGGTCCATCGATTGACCGAGAGGCCGGCCAATCTCGACGACATCCACGTGCCGTCCGTCGACGCTGATTCCCGCGAGACGCTGTCGGAACATCTTCGTCGCACCAATTGCGACGGTCTGTGCGTCGTGCGGGACGGAGTCGTTCGATACGAGTGGCGTCCCCGCGGAGTCGCCGGTGCATTTCAGTCCGCAGCTGAAGACCCTGCATCGCGTCACCTCCTCATGAGCGTGTCGAAGTCGTTGTGCGCGACGGTGCTCGGTGCGGCTGTTGGTCGAGGTGACGTGTCGCTCGATGATCGCGTTGTCGACGTCGCACCGGAATTCGTCGACACGAGTGTCGCCGATGCGACTGTTCGCCATCTCATCGACATGACGTCAGGTACCGACTTCGTCGAAGACTACGCGTCGTACACTCAGCCGGACTCCGACATCCAAGTCATCGACTACGAGCGCCAAGCGAACTTCCGGCCACTCGCTGGCCGAACACCGATCGGCGTGCTCGCGCACTTTCGCTCCTACGGTCTTGCACGCGAACACGGTTCGTGGTTCGATTACCGATCGCCGTTGACCAACATCGTTGCCGCGTGCTGCAGTGTGCAACGGGACATGACTATGCGTCGTTGTTGTCCCGCGACTTGTGGGAACCAATCGGGGCTGAGCATCCGGCGGACATCGTCGTTGATTCGAAGGGCTTCCCGATTGCCGAAGCGGGAATCAGTTGTTCACTCCGCGACCTCGCGCGCGTGGGAATGGCGTACGTCGACGATGGTTCAGTCGGTGACACACGAGTTGTTCCGAAAGAGTGGGTCCGGGACAGTTTCACCATCGATCGTGTCGCCCACGATGCCTTCGCGGCGGCACCAACGAACGAATTACGAAATGATGCGCCGTGGGCACCCCGCGCGTATCGCAACGCGTGGTGGATCGTCGAGTCAGAACAGGTCATGACCGGACTCGGCATCTTCGGTCAATTCTGTTGGGTGCATCGACCTTCGCGCACCGTGATCGCCCGATTCAGCACGTGGCCAGAAGCGTCTCGCGAGGACTACCGAGACGCGTGTCTGCGTGCCTTCGGTGCAATCGTCGAGGCGTTGTAGATCAGCTCGACAGCGCCGCAAGGTGTCTGCGCACCGCGGGTACACAGTCGGGCATGTCGTCAGCAATGAGTCCGATACCGAGTGTCTTGCCGATCTCGCTGTGCACCCATACTCCAGCGGATGCCGCATCGAGCGGGGCCATGCCTTGGGCGAGGAGACCGACGATGAGTCCGGCGAGGACGTCGCCCGAACCCGCAGTCGCGAGATGAGGACTCGCTGCCGGATTCTCGACGATGGTGCCGCCGGGAGTGGCAATGAGCGTCTCGGCGCCCTTGAGAACGACGACTGCCCCTGACGCTCGTGCAGCTGCGGTGACCCGCTCGAGACGAGTTCCACTCGACGGGAACACACGCGCGAATTCACCCTCATGCGGGGTGAGCACGCAGCGATCCGACAGTTGGGAGAACAGACTCGCCGGATCGTCCGCGAAGCTCGTGAGTGCGTCGGCATCGAGGACCGTCGGTCTTCCTGCGGCGAGGACGAGTTCGACGAGCCGTCTCGTGCGTTGACCCACACCGATTCCGGGGCCGATCAAGACGGCATTGATCCGATCGTCGGAGAGTGTCATTTGAACGTCTTCGTCATCGGCGACTGGCCGCACCATGATGCTTTCGAGCTGTTTCGCATACACGTCGAGTGCACGTGGTTCGACTGCGATCGTCGTCAATCCCGCACCCATTCGTGCGCACGCACGAGCGGCGAGTCTGGCGGCCCAGTCATTGGATACCCACCAAAGATGAGCGCATGACCGCGTGTGTACTTGTTCGAGGACGAGTCGACGGTGGGGAGCTTCGACAGCCACAGCGCAGGTTCGTTGCGCACGATTCTCGGCGTGTCGTCCACCTGTTCAGTGTGGCATCGGTTCATCATGTTTAGGCTTTGGTGATGCCAACAAAGTCTCCCGATCGCAGCTCGTTCTTCCCACTCATCGAAAAGAAGCACGGTAAACCGATGTCCCATTGGTTCGCCTCATGAAGAAGAATGCCGACAAGAAATATGCAGATCAGATCAGCCTGCTGCGTGATGGACACGGTTTCAGCCAGGCTCACGCAAATGCCGTCGTGATGTACTGCAAGGGCTCGACGTCGTCGAAGCGCTTCGACTCACTGGGCGACTACCTCGCCAAGGTCGACAAGACTCAAGCGAAGACGATCAAGGCGATCTTTGCCTCCATCCGCAAGAAGTATCCCAAGCTGGAGCAGGTGATCGCCTGGAACCAGCCGATGCTGAAAAGCGGGGACCAGTACGTCTTCGGTCTGTCGACGACGAAGTCGTACATCCTGCTCGGGCCGTGGTCGAAGAATGCCGTCAGCGTGTTCGCCAAGGAGTTGAAGAACTACGAGACGAACAAGAAGACGATCATCGTTCCGTCCGACTGGAAGGTGGATGCAACACTGCTCCACAAGTTCGTCAAGGCGCGACTCGACGAGATCGCAGACCGCTGATCGACGCTTCGTCGTTCAGGGAGTGAGTGCGAAACCGTCGTAGTGGTTTTCGGTCACGCGACTCACGCGCGAAACATAATCGGGGAAACCTGGGAGCGGCATGAAGATGCGCGGCTTGCCGGGGATGTTGGCGCCGAGATACCAGGAATTGCAGGTCGGGAAGAGCGTCATCGACGCGACGCCATTGACGTGGGCGACCCACGAATCTTGAGCGTCCTTCGTCGCTTCGATCTTGTGATGTCCGTGTGCATCGAGGTGGGAGATCGTCGAGGTGATCCATTCCACGTGGTGCTGGATCGACACGAGGACGTTGGTCAACACCGAGGGGCTTCCAGGTCCAGTGATCATGAAGAAGTTCGGGAAGCCATGCACGGTGAGTCCGAGATAGTTGACCGGGCCGGCATTCCACGCATCCGCAAGCGACACACCATTGCGGCCAGTGATCCCGAGCTTGAGTAATGACCCCGTCATCGCGTCGAATCCCGTGGCGAGCACAACGATGTCGACTGGATGTTCCGCTCCATCGACGACGATTCCGTGCGGCGTGAAGCGCTCAATTGGGCGTTCCGAGAGATCGACGAGTGAGACGTTCGGACGGTTGAACGTCTCGTAGTAGCCGCTGTCGACGACGAGGCGCTTGCAGCCAATCACCGTCTCGGGTTGGAGGAGTTCCGCCGTCTGTGGATCGCGAACGATCGAGGAGATCTTGTCGCGCACCCAGTTTGCGACGCGGTCATTCGAGGCCTTGTTGACCATCGAGTCGTTGAAGCCGCCGAGGAAGAGGAGACCGCCCTTCGCCCATCGCTCGCTCAGCACCCGATCGAGTTCTTCGTCGCTCACCTCACTTGCAGAGCTCGTGCCAGTCGGAGTGTCGCCACCGAGTGCCGCACGGGTGAGCATGTTCTTGGCGCGAAACGTGGAGTAGTCGGATTTGACGCTGCGCACGTACTGCGGATCGAGCGGTGCGTTGTGGGCGGGAATCGTGAAGGACGCCGTGCGCTGGAAGACGGTGAGGTGATCACACTGCTCGGCGATGATCGGGATTGCCTGGATCCCCGAGGATCCCGTGCCAATCACCGCGACGCGCTTGCCCGTGAAGTCGACGCCTTCATGTGGCCATTCGCCGGTGTGCACGATGCGTCCGGAGAATGTCTCGTCGCCAGTGAACCGGGGGCGGTTTGCCGACGACAGACAGCCGACCGCAGCGACGATGAACCGCGACGTCGTTTGTTCGCCGTCTTTGAGGGTCGTCGTCCAGAGGTTGGTCGTCTCGTCGTAGGTGATGCTGGTGACGAGGGCGTCGAACCGAATGTCGCGCTTCAGGTCGAAGCGATCTGCAACGTGCTCCGCATAGCGAAGGATTTCTGGTTGCGTCGCGTACTTTTCCGTCCACTCCCATTCCTGTTGGAGGTCTTCGGAGAATTGATAGGAGTACTCAAGGCTCGGCACGTCGCAACGTGCGCCCGGATATCTGTTCCAATACCAGGTTCCGCCGACGCCGCCGCCTCGTTCATACACGATCGCCGACAGCCCGGCTTGGCGACAGGAATGCAGCATGTACATGCCCGCGAAGCCGGCTCCGACGATGACGACATCCACGCGACCTTCCACCGTGCCATTGTTGCCGACCCCACCACGATGGGCAATCTGGGGTGGCGACCAACTCCGAGGTGCTCTAGCCTTCGCGTCGGGGGTGCAACGCCATGTCGATCGTGGAGCATGAGTTTTCGTCGCTGTTGCCGCGCGACGACAAACATCCGTATCGCACCGGGGCCTGGAGACCGCAGACGAAAGAGTGGACGACGACCTCGCCACGGGTGATCGGCACGGTTCCCGACGACATTCGCGGCGTGTATCTGCGAAACACGGAGAACCCACTCGTGCCCGCCGCAGATCGGTACCACCCCTTCGATGGGGATGGGATGTTGCACTCGATCGCCTTCGACAACGGTGAGGTCCAGTATCGAAACCGATTCGTGCGCACGAAAGGACTGGCTTCCGAACTCGAACATGGTGGCCCGCTGTGGTCTGGGCTCGCGGAATCGCCGAAGAAGGCGCTTCGTCAAGATGGTTGGGGTGCGCGCACGCGGATGAAGGATGCGTCCTCCACTGATGTCGTCGTCCACCGCGGCGTGGCACTGACGAGCTTCTATCAGTGTGGAGACCTGTATCGACTCGACCCATTGACGCTCGCCGATCTCGGCACGGAGTCATGGAATGGGAAGTTCCCTCGCGAGGGGGCATCTGCGCACACCAAAGTGGACGTGCGCACGGGGGAGTTGTTGTTCTTCAACTACTCGACGACGTATCCCTACATGCACTACGGCGTCGTCTCGCCGAAGGGCGAACTCGTGACCTACATCGATGTGCCGCTTCCCGGGCCACGACTGCCGCATGACATGGTGTTCACCGAGAACTATTCGATCGTGAACGACTGTCCGCTGTTCTGGGACCCGGATCTCCTCGCCCGTGACGTGTATGCGAACCGATTCCATCCGGACATGCCGATGCGCCTTGGGGTCATCCCACGCCATGGCAAGACGAGTGACATCGTGTGGTTCGACTGCGAGCCGACCTTCGTGTTGCACTGGATCAATGCATATGAAGAAGGCGACGAGATCGTCGTGGACGGGTACTTCCAGTCCGATCCCGCGCCGTACTTGCCGCCAGACGCAACGATCGATGAGCGCCTGTTCCGGTATCTCGATCTGCACGCGATGCAGTCGCGACCGTATCGCTGGCGACTGAACCTGAAGACGGGTGCCGTCACCGAAGGACTACTCTCCGACACGATCACCGAATTCGGAGTGATCAACAATGCCGTGGCGGGCAAGAAATATGGCGTGACGTACAGTGCCATTCCGACGGAGGGATGGTTCACGTTCGACGGCGTGATCCGCCACGAAGTCGAGACTGGTCGGGAAGAAGTCGTTCGCCTCCCCGAAGGAGTCTTCTGTAGCGAGGCAGTCTTTGCTCCGCGTGTCGGCGCCACCACCGAAGACGACGGGTACGTGATGACCTACACGATCGACGTCAATGCCGACAAGAGCGAGTGCGTGATCTACGACGCACGACGGATGTCGGAAGGACCCGTCGCCCGCGTCGAGCTTCCGGAACGCATCTCGAGCGGCACCCACGCGTGGTGGGACGACCGTTCGACGTCGCTCCTCTCGTGACTCGTCGTCCGCTGGCCGTCGTTACCGGCGCGACATCGGGCATCGGCCTCGAATTCGCCACGGAATACGCACGACGAGGCCATGATGTCGTGTTGGTCGCGCGGAGCCAAGTGGATCTCGCGCGAACGAGCAAAGATCTCGGTGATCGTTTCGGTGTGGAGTGCACGCCATGTGTCGCAGACCTCTCGTCAATCGACGGTGTTGGGGCATTCATCGATTCGGTGTTGTCGGCCGGTACGCCCGATGTTCTTGTACTGAATGCCGGTGTCACGCTTGCGGCCCGGGTTGGAGTCTCGTCGCCCGAGGTCATCGGCGACGTGATGACCTTGCTCGCACTCGGTCCCATGCTGACCATCGAGCGCATCGCGCCATTGATGGTTGCGGCTGGCAAGGGCGACATCATCGTGGTCTCGAGCATCGCGTCGCAGATTCCGATGCCCCGCTCTGCCGTCTATGCGGCGGCGAAAGCGGCGATCACCTCCTACGCGCGAAGCGTTCATCGGGAGTTGCGCGACGACGGTGTCCGCGTCGTCGTCATTAATCCCGGTTACGTGCGCACCAACCTCCATCGTGCTGCGGGTCTCGATCATCTCGCACGAGTCGTTCCTTCGTGGCTGTGGCTCGAGCCCAACGCCGTCGTTCGATCGGCAATGCGGGCACTTGCTCGCGGCCGAGACAGCGTGACGCCCGGTTTCGTGTACCGCGTGAGCAGACCATTCCTCGCCAGCGATGCCGCGCAGAACCTGTGGCGACGACTCGTGCGTCGAGGTCGATCTACGCGGTGAGTGCGCCGTCAAGCGCGGCGCAGAACGGGTAGGTCGAGAGCCGCTCGACGGAATCTGCGTGCACGAGGAACTGATCCTCGAGCTTCACACCCTGACGTGAGTCGGGATCCCCGACGTAACTCTCGATGCACAACACCATGTTCTCTTCGATTGAACCGGGGAAGTCGAAGGAGCCATCCGGCTCGACGCGGGGAACGTTCGGGTGTTCACCTGCCATTCCGAGTCCGTGGGCGAGGACGTAATACCCGTAGTCGCGGTGGCGCTCCGGCACGTCATACGCGCGTCTCGCGAAGTCCTCGAAACTCCTGCCTGCTGCGATGTTGGCAGCGTTGTGCTCGAGTTGCTCGCGTGCGATTGCGAACAACCGTCGCTGGGTATCTGTCGCGGGAACGTCGCCGCAGAGGAACGTGCGCGAGAAATCGACTGCGTAGTTCAACACGCCGAGTGCGTCGGTGTCGAAGCAGACGAGATCGCCAGCCTGCATCACGGCGTTCGAGGATTCCTGGAAGTAGGGGAACGTTCGCACGCCACTCTGGAACAGTCGCGTCGCGACGAACTCCCCGTCGCGGGCGATGAGACCTTCGTGGAACTTGGACCACACCTCGTTTTCCGTCGCGCCGGGCTTGATGGCCTCTTCGAGGTTGGTGGTAGCGAGTTCGACTTGTTTGACCGCGTAGCGCATGACGTCGAGTTCGAGTGGTTGTTTGATCATGCGCGAATACTGGAACACCGGCATTGCGTCCTTGAGGGTCACCCCGCGGGCACGAAGTGCGTCGGTGAATGTGAAGTCGACGAGTTCGACGGCAAGCGTCATCGAGTCGCGACCCTGGACTTTGGCAAGGATGTCGACGATCTCGTCGGCGAACTTCTGGTTGTTCGCCATGTAGTGCGGCGTCTTCTTGGCGGTGATTCCCGTCGACGTGCGGATCTCGGTGATGGTGGGGAGGGATTCGGAAAGATGTTCACCTTGATTGAACTCGAACAGAATCGTCGGACCGTCGGCGAAGTGCAGGAGGAACCGCGACGGGCCCATCAGTCCCCACACGGTCATGTTGCGTGAACCCGTGGCATACATGATGTTCAGGGGATCGGGCGTGAGCACTGCACTCACGTCCATCGACTTCATCATCGAGGTCAGGCGACGCTGGCGCTGGAGGTACAACTGGCTGCGGTCGACGTTCAGCATGCCCCAAGTCTCTCATCGAGCGGACCACCTTGCACGATTGACCCAAAGCAGTCAGCATCGGCACGCTGTAACCAGTTGTTCATCGGGGATGGGTATTGTCACAGCATGCTTGTGGACGAAGCAACTTACGTCGACGGTCAGCGCATTGCAGTTGACACCGCCGGTTCGATCGGTGGGCACAACCATGACGGTCGAGGTTTCACGTGGATCGGACTTGTCGATCCGTCGTCGCGCGAAATCCAGCCATATGCGCGACGCTTCAAGATCGATGACCTTGCGGTTGAGGATGCTTTGTCAGGGCGCCAACGTCCGAAGCTCGATCTTTACGACGATCAGGCATGCTTGGTATTGAAGGCAGTTTCATATGCTGAGTCAACAAAGAGCATCTCTGTCGGCGATGTCACGCTCTTGTTTGCACATGACTTCGTCCTGTCCGTTCGGCATGGAGACGCAATCAGGTTGCACTCATGTCGGCGTGATCTCGAGTCTGAGCCGTCGCGCCTTGCGAGCGGAACCTCCGCGGTCATACACGACATCGTGGACCGGCTGGTCGACCAGTACGTCGATGTCTGTGATCATCTCCGCGCCGATGTTGAACGTCTTGAAGATCAAGTCTTTGACGATGAGCTTCCGGTTCCTGCTACCGAATTGTATTTCGTTAAGCGGGAATTGACGGAGTTCCGACGAGCGGCACTCCCACTCGTCGAGCCTCTGCAGAAGGTCATTTCTGGATCCGTACCTGGAATTAGTCGGCAGTTCTTGCCACAGTTCTCCGACGTCCTCGACCACCTCCGTCGTGTAATCGACGAAGTCGAAGCACTGAACGAATTGATGTCCGCAGCTCTGCAGGCGAACTTGACGTTGATTCAGGTGCAGCAGAATGCTGACATGCGGCGCATTTCTGCATGGGTTGGAATCGGCGCTGTGCCAACAATGGTTGCGGGCATTTACGGCATGAATTTCAAGAACATCCCTGAACTTGACTGGCGTTACGGCTATTTCGTCGTCCTTGTAGTCCTCGGAATGATTTCTGCTGGATTGTTCAAGCTGTTCCGCAAGTATCGCTGGCTCTGAGAGTAGGGACGACCAGCACTACGATTCAGCCATGGCAACGGCAGAACTTCGCGAATCCCTCAAGCAGCGCGCGTGCGACACCATCGACCGATTGAAGAACGATCTCGTCGGGATCAGCACCGATATCCATGCTCACCCGGAGGAGAATTGGGAAGAGGTCTTTGCTCACTCTCGCTTGACCGATGCGCTCGGCGACAACGGCCAGGACGTCCGACGCAAGGCCTACGACCTCGACACCGCATTCGAATTGCGCACTGGCTCGAAGGGCGCGACCGTCGCGGTGCTGTGTGAGTACGACGCATTGCCGGGGATCGGCCACGGTTGCGGTCACAACATCATCGCCGCGGCGGGACTCGGAGCAGGTCTTGCGCTCGCGCCACTGGCTGAAGAAGCCGGTGGCCGACTTCGCCTGATGGGAACCCCAGCCGAAGAGGGTGGTGGCGGAAAGATCGAGATGGCTCGGCGTGGCGCATTCGACGGCGTGCATGCCGCAATGATGGTGCACCCATACGACACGGATCTCGCACGGATGAATGCAATTGCGATCCAGCACGCGCTCGTGAAGTACGTGGGTGAAGCCGCCCATGCCGCTGTCGCTCCACACAAGGGTCGTAACGCACTCGATGCGGCAGTGCTCGGTTACATGAACGTGGCGGCGTTGCGCCAGCACATCATGCCGACCGAGCGCATCCACGGCATCTTCTTGAAGGGTGGCGAGAAGCCGAACATCGTGCCGCGCGAGACCGAAATGGACTGGTACGTGCGGTCGAACACGATCAACACGCTGCAGCCGCTCAAGCAGCGAGTTGCAGCATGCCTCGAAGGTGGCGCGCACGCTGCCGGATGCCACATGCACCTCGAGTGGCAGCCGAATCCATTCGCAGACATCGTTGACAACATTCCACTTCTCGCCGCGTACGTGTCGAACTCGGCCCGCGTCGGACGCAGTCTCACCACTGACGAGCTCCCCGGAACCGGTGGCGGTTCGACTGACATGGGCAACGTGAGCTATCTCACGCCTTCGATTCACCCGATGATTGCGGTCGCCCCGAGCGGCATCTCACTGCACACACCGGAGTTTGCAGAGCACGCGGTGTCCGAGGCTGCAACGAAGGCGATCATCGATGGAGCGAAGATCATGGCGATGACCGCGATCGACATGTGGACCAACGATGCACTTGCGAACGAAGTGCGCGAAGCGTTTGGTGATGGTGTCGTCCCAGAGGGTGTGCTCTAGGAACCAGTCAGTGGCTTGGCGAGTCGAAGCGTCGCCAACTTGTCTGGCTCATTGAGTCCTTTGAGTGCCACGTCGTAGTCGGGGAGTCCATACACGTCTCCTGCGTCCGTGATCATCACGAACCGGTCGAATTGCGCGAGAAATGTTCGATCGTGGCTGACGGCGATCACCGTTCCTTCGAATCCGTCGAGGGCCTTCTCTAAGGCTTCGGACGATTCGATGTCCAAGTTGTCGGTTGGCTCGTCGAGCAGCAACACGTTGTGCCCCTCGATCTCGAGTCGGAGGATCTCGAGGCGGGCCTTCTGGCCTCCCGACAGTGTTTCGAACTTTTGCCGAGCGTTGTTGCGCAGGCCGTAACGAGCAAGGGTCTTCATCGCACGTTCTTCTTCGCTGATGCGATCGCACACGATGTCGAGGCATTCGCGACCGAGGAAGTCGGGACGATTGTTGACCTGCGTGAAGACGCCGACCGACGTTCGTGGCCCGAAGGCGATGGAGCCCGTCTCGGGCTCACGTTCGCCCGAGAGCACCTTGAGAAGGTGGGTCTTTCCGGTGCCGTTCGGTCCAATCAGGCCGATGCGCTCGCCGTGGTAGATCTCCTCGGTGAACGGATCGAAGAGTCCATCGATCGAGACACCTTCGAGTCGGGCGACGCGACGCGCCGCATCGGCTCCACGCAGGCGAACGTAATCTGCTGGTCGGCAACTGGTGGAGGCGGTGGTCCTGCTGCGACGAATTTCTCCCAGCGAGTCTCGGCGGCATTCGCCTTCGTCGCGTTCTTGAAGTTCTGCGCGGCGCGCTGCTTCATGATCTTCATGTGGTGGAAGAGGCGACGCTCTTCTTCCTGCCAACGCTTCAGGTGGTCGCCGAGGAGTTCTTGGCGCTTCTCGCGTGCCTCCGGATACGTCGCATAGGAGCCGCCGTGCACCCAGCACCCTGAGCCTTCAATGGCGATGATCTTGGTCGAGCATCGCTCGAGGAGTGTGCGGTCGTGGCTGACCATGAGAATCGTCGAGGAGCACTCTCGAAGTTGCTCCTCGAGCCACTGGCGCGTGGGGATGTCCAGATAGTTGTCGGGCTCGTCGAGCAACAGCACGTCGGCGCCCGAGGTGAGGAGGAGGTCGAGGACGAGACGCTTGCGCTCTCCGCCCGAGAGTTCGGAAACGAGGCGAGTGGAGAAATCGTCGACGGGGGTCTTGACGCTGCGCTGGGCGGACGCCTGCCAGCGAGTCTCGAGTTCGTATCCACCGAGATCACCCCAATCGGAGAGTGCGGTCGCGTATCCCATACCGTCATCGTCTCCCGAAGCAAGAGCTCGCTCTGCTGCAACGAGGGCGCGACCTGCATCGCGGAGTGCTTTCGGCGCGACTTCGATGAGCATTTCGCGCAACGTGTCGTTCGGACGGGACATGCCAACGTCCTGCGTCATGTAGAGCATCGAACCGCCGATCGCGAACTCGCCGCCGTCGGCTTCTATCTTCCCGTCAAGATGCGCAGGATCGTCGACTTGCCGACACCGTTCGCGCCGACGAGTGCGGCGTGTTCACCTGGCGACACCTTGAAGCTCACGTCGAAGAACAACTGATCGGCACCAGGCGGGCCGTACTCGAGTTCACTCACGACGATGCTGGACATGCACCACAGTCTGTCGTGAAGTGTCGACAGTTACGCTGTGACGTGTGAAGAGTCGTGCTGCATTTCCGCTCTTGCAGCTCGCCAACGTGGTGTCGGGTGTTTCCAACGGGGTCGTGATGATCACCGTTCCGTGGATCGTTCTCGAGAAGACGGGTTCCGCTGGCCGGGCGGGCCTCCTCGCGGCATTGGTGTCGATTCCGGGAATCGTCGTCTCGCCAATCGTTGGTGGTCTCATCGACCGACTCGGACGCCGACTCGTTTCGGTGGTTTCTGACGTGATGTCGCTGGTGTCCGTCTTGCTCTTCGTCCTCGTCAACGCCGTCGGAGATCTGACATATTGGTGGATCGTTGCCATCGCAATCCTCGGTGCCGTGTTCGATCCCGCCGGTTACACGGCTCGCAAGTCACTGATCCCGAATGCAGCCACTGCATCGGGGGTCAGTGTGGATGCGGCGAACGGCCGACATGAGGGGTTGTTTGCGATCGGCTGGATGGTGGGACCAGCAATCGGAGCGGCCTGCATCGAATGGAGCGGTCCGATGGCGTCGTTCATCGTCACGGCGGTGTTCTTCGCGATTGCGGCGGTCGCAGTGTCGAATATGAAGGTCAACGACGAGCACGGCAAGTCGGTGGCCCACGAAGACGACGGACATGAGCCGTTCTTCTCCTCGCTCCGCGGAGGCTTTCGCGTGATTGCCGGTGACCGCGCGCTCCTTGGTCTGACGATCACCTTCGTCATCTTGAGTGGTCTCTACATGCCCATCGACACGGTGATCTTTCCTGCGCACTTCGAGTCAATCGACGACCCGAGCGGACTTGGACTCCTGCTGGCCTCGCTGGCACTCGGAATGGTGATCGGTTCGTTCTCCTACGGTCGGCTTTCGGCGCGGTTCACTTCGAGCCAGATGTTGCGCACGATCGTTGTTGTGTCGACATGTTCGCTGTTCCCGATGGTCGCGTTGCCGTCGAAGTGGGTTTTCGGAATTCTCGGACTGATCTCTGGGCTCTCGTGGGGGCCATTCAATCCATTGTGGAACACCGTCGTGCAGAAACGCGTCGAGCCGAACCTGCAAGGCCGTGTCTATGGAATCCAGATGTCGGTGCTGTCGGCTGCACCACCGCTTGGTCAATTGATCGTCGGTGCGTCGGTGGATGGCTTCGGTCTTCAGCCGACCTTCCTCGTCGTGATGATCGTGTTCGTCGTGGCGGCGATTTCGATCAGCTCGTCACGAACGCTGCGACACCTCTAACTATTCGTTGCCCTGCACCCGGTCGAGGTGGGGAGCATCGCCTTCAATGAGGGCGAGGGTGTCGCCGACGGTGAGCGCAGTGCAGAACTCGCCGTTCAGGTTCGCGACCGTCATGTCGTGCACGAGTTCTGGGTCGTAGTCGGCACCGTCCCAGCCGATGCGGTTCGACGTCGCGCAACAATCAGGCACGAGATACGTGTCGAAGCCCATGTTGCCGGCCATTCGCACGGTGGTCTCGACGCACATGTTGGTGAAGAAACCGACGCACACCAGTCGATTGACGCCCTTGCGTCGCAGGTCAACTTCGAGTGACGTGCCGACGAAACCGCTGTTCACGTCTTTTGACACCGCGATGTCGCCCGGTTGCGGCTCGAAGCCGGGCTTCTGCTTGCCAGTCGGCAGTGACAACTTGAGGGGCGAATCTTTCTCGATCGAGTCATGCATCGTGAATGCGACGGGAAGTCCCGCCTGGCGCCACGAGGCGAGGATCCGCAGCATGTGGGATTCGGCATCTGGATTGTTGCGACGTCCAGTCGGCCCACCCCAGTGTGACAACACATCGACACCGACCTGACAGTCGATGAGCAGCAGGGCAGTGTCAGAGGTGAATTGCGTGATCATGGACGCTCACTCTAGGAGGTGGCGTTGCGTCGCGAGTCACGCGCCGCAGGCATCCAGTTCTCGCCGGCGGTTGCATCAATCCGTGCGAGGTATGTTGCGCCATGAGGCTCGATGGTCTTGCAAAGGCGGGTCGTCGCGTCGCTCCCGAGGTGTCGCCATGCTCGTTCGGACTGGCGATTCGTTTCGTCTTCGATGACCTGACGGAGTTCCAACCCCGCATCATTGACTCTGCCGTTCTTCGCGAGCCCGCGTGAGGAGAGACCCTCGATCGCTTCGGTGATCTGTGCATCGTCCGCGCCTCGACTGCGCGGAATCCACTCGCCCGGATAGCCGAGGAACGCATCGTGAAGAAGACCAGCTTGAACGCCGGAAATGTCGTGCGCTGCGAGGATCGCGAAGTGTGTGTCGCCGCGCCACTCTCTGATGCAATTGAGCGCGAGCCACGAGCTGACGAGTGGATCGTGTTCTGCACGGGGCCACGAGCGATGCGCGGCGTGCATGATGCGACCGGCAACGGGGAGAGACTCGGCTGCTTCCCAAAGGCGTGGTCCGAGGGCGACGAGTTCGGTCTCGACGTCCGGCGTGTACTCGCGAAGACCGCGTCCCACGGCGTCATTGCGCACGTTGTATGCAGCCTCAAACGTCGTGTGCTG
>RFNE01000159.1 GCA_009927375.1 Actinomycetota bacterium
CAAGATGTATCGACTCTTGCGGGAACGCGCAGCGGCATTCCGTGCAGACCCCGAGGTCCGCGCGGCCCTCGAGACCGCACGCGTCGCGGAGTTGTCGACGCCGACTCTCAAGTCCGGCGAACGGTGGTCGGACGTGCTCGCAGACGACTCGATTGCGCGCTTCGACGTGGATGCTGCTGGCGCCAAGGGCTACGGCTTCGTGCGACTCCAGCAGCTCGCTGTCGAACATCTGATGGGTGCCCGCTGAGATGACCCTCGTCGCGGGGATCGACTCTTCCACGCAATCGTGCAAGATCGTCATCCGCGACGCAGCAACCGGGCGACTCGTTCGGCAGGGCTCTGCGCCACACCCGAACGGCACCGAAATCGATCCGAGTGAGTGGGAACGCGCGCTCCATCTCGCCATCGCACAAGTTGGCGGCATCGACGACGTGGCCGCGGTCTCCATCGGTGGGCAACAGCACGGCGCGGTGTGCCTCGACGAGAACGGCGAAGTCGTGCGTCCTGCACTGCTGTGGAACGACACCCGCTCGGCACAGGCCGCGTCGCTCGTCGGCGAACTTGGAGAAAAAGCATGGGTCAACGCAACCGGATCCGTTCCCGTTGCTTCATTTACTGTGACCAAGCTGCGCTGGATTGCCGAACACGAACCGCACAACGCAAAGCGCATCGCCGCGGTCTGCCTCCCACACGACTGGCTCACGTGGAAGCTGCGCGGGTCGAATGATCTCGCCGATCTCGTTACCGACCGCTCGGACGCTTCGGGAACGGGTTACTTCGATCCCGTCTCGAACGAGTACAACCGAGATCTCCTCACCCGCGCGCTCGGTCACGATGCACTGCTCCCCACCGTGCTCGGTCCAAGCGACGGAGTCTCGTGGGGATCGCGAGTTCTCGGTCCCGGCTGTGGCGACAACGCAGGCGCGGCACTCGGCGTGGACTCAGGAGACGACATCGTCGTCTCGCTCGGAACCTCCGGCACCGCATTCGTCCGCAGCGACGTCTGCGCGCGAGATGTCAGTGGCAGCGTCGCGGGCTTCGCTGATGCAACGGGTGCGTTCCTTCCACTCGTATGCACGCTGAACGCGGCACGCGTCCTCGACGGCGTCGCAGGAATGCTCGGCGTGAACCACCGCACACTCTCGGAACTTGCCCTGTCAGCCAGACCGGGAGCTGATGGACTCGTCCTCGTTCCCTATCTCTCTGGCGAACGCACACCGAACCTTCCGCATGCAACGGGCGGACTCCTTGGAATGACCAACGACAACATGACCCCAGCGAACATCGCCCGCGCGGGGATTGAAGGCATGCTCTGTGGACTTGCCGACGCACTCGATGCACTCGTCGCCCAAGGTGCACGACTCACTCGTGTGCGTCTGGTCGGGGGTGCTGCCGCGTCCGAAGCGGTGCGCGTCATCGCGGCGAGCATCTTCGGCGTGCCCGTCGCGGTACCGAACCCCGGTGAATACGTTGCCGACGGAGCTGCTCGCCAAGCGGCGTGGGCACTCACCGGCCAGCGTCCAACTTGGCCGCTCGATGCACCATTGCAGACATACGAAGCCGCGATCACCCCGCAGGTGCGCGAGCGGTACGCCGAAGCCAGAACTCATTGGCTGGCTCAAGCATCGAGCACGCCTTCGTAGCAATCCCCGACTCTCACTACATTGAAGATCACCGCGCCAATCTCGGCGCATCCTCCACGAAGGGACTCAACGATGTCGACGCATGATCGCCCGCAATTTGCCGGACTCGGAGAAAGCCGAGTCGGAATTCGCGCTGTGCTGCAGGAGCGCCCATCGAAGTACATGATGCTCATGAGCTTCGCCCAGGAAATCCTGCGCGAGGACTCGCATCTCAGTGCGGTCGACCGGGAAGTGATCGCCGCGTACACGAGCAAGCTCAACGGCTGTGAGTACTGCTGCGGATCCCACACCGAGTTCGCCACGTCACTTGGCGCAAGCGACACAGACCGCGCAATGATCGAAAGTGGTGTCACCGATGGACACCGTCTCGCGGCACTGCTCGCTTATGTCAAGAAGCTCACGTTGACGCCGAGTGCGATCTCGGAATCAGACAAGCAGGCAGTCCATGCTGCTGGCTTCTCCGAAGAAGAATTGAAAGACGCCGTTGCGGTGTGTGCAGCATTCAACCTGTTCAATCGGATCGTCGAAGGCCACGGAATCGCCCCGCACGAGAGCTACGTGCAGGACGCCAAGATGATCAACACCCACGGTTACGACCGTCGGCGCTAGACACACTCTCGTGTCCGATCTCGGCGCACTCCGAGCCCGCGCATCACGCGATTCGCATCGGCTCAGCATGCTCAACAAAGCGACGTTGGTTGTGGCTGTCGTCGTCTATGCGACCATCGTGACGTTCTGCATACTCAACTCTTTCATCCCACCGATCATCTTTTCGTCGTGTGTGATGCTCGCCGAACTGCTCGTCTTCCAATTCGTCAGAACGATGCTCGCCCACTTTGCCTTGTGGCGAAGCGACACTGAATAGGGTCACTCAACTAGCGACGCCGAACATCGACCGGAATCGCGGTCTGCACCACCATTCCGGTCAACTCATCGACGCCGCTCGCTGACGTGAGTACTGAAACGTTCGCCTCACGCCAACCATGCGTCAGCGAGACGCTGTCCGGGTGAACATCGGAGCTCAGCTTCGCACGTAACTGCAACGATCCCGAAGGAGCAGAAACGATTACCTCGTCACCGTCGGCGATACCCCTTGCGGTCGCAACGTCAGGATGGATGAGCGCGATTGCGGCATCTGCATCCTCTTGGGTCATCGGCGGATGTTGTGAATTGAGATGACGAAGCTGGCGCCGACTCGTCACGAGGAGTCCATTGGGTGGAACGAGTTCTCGCCACTTCCCGAGTTGCCTGACGAACTCCTGCGGAGCAAGCCGCCAGCGACCATTCGGCAACACGCTGGTTCGAACCCAGCCAAATGTGGGCGACCCTGACACATATCTCTTCTCAACAATCTCATCGAATGGCACCGCAGAACGTTGGGAAAGGAATCGGAGTACGTCTTTGTCGGTCGAGGACGTCGTGAGCGTCGCGGGAAGCATCGACGAACCCATCTCTTCGGCGATCCGTGCGGCGATCCACCACATGCTTTGGGACTCACCAACCGGGGACACGACTGCCGGGGTGTACTGGGTCGAAAAGTCGAGATTGAACTGGTCGTAGTAATAAGGAGTGTCGGCACGCTCGAGCTGACCCCTCGTCGGAAGCACATGGGTCGCACAGTCCGTCATTTCATTGTCGATCACATCGAGGACGATGAGCGCCTCAAGTTTCTCGAAGGCGCGTTCGGTTCGCTGTGCATCCGGGAACGCGCTCAGTGGGTTACCACCGAAGACCACGAGCACGCGAAGGTTCCCCGCCTCGATCTCGTCCACCATTGCCGAGCACGGATACTCATCCCCCCACACGGTGATCTCAGGTCGACTCCGCGGCCCTGGCGATGCCGCGGGCAGCACGGTGTTGTGCTTGATGTCGAGATGCACTTGGCGAAGAAATCCGGGATGAAACCACATTCCTCCTGGGACGTCGTATGAACCCGTCACGATGTGCAATACCCACACCAACCACTCGGTGAGGTTCGCTGCCGCCGTCATCGTGCTTCCCGTTCCGGTCTGCACCGCCACCCGACCATGTCGGCGAACGGCAGCAACCAACTCGACGAGATCTCCGATCGCACAACCCGTGATGTTGCTCGTCTGGTCTGCGGTCCACTCCTCGAGCAGTTCCCGAAGCAAGCGCAGGTCGTCTGCGTTTACATGCTGCGACAGGTACGTTTCATCACACCCACCACCGTCGAGAAGCTCACGGATGAGAAACGCCAGAATCGCAAAATCGGTTCCGGGTCTCGGTTGCAATGATCGCGTGGCGAGCCGACTGGACTCCGTCACACGCGTATCGATCACCCACAGCTCTCGTGGCGCCGTGGCGAATTCACGCAATCGCACCACCGGGTCGGGAAGTCCGTTGAGGTGACCATGGGAGACAACGGGATTGCATCCGATGAACATCGTGAACGTGCAGTGTCGGTCATCGACTACCGGCACGAGGCCCGGGTGACCCGACACGAGGAGCGACACCAGCGGTTTGCAGGGATTGTCGATACTGATCGCCGAATACTTCGAGCGCGACCCGAGTGACTTTGCGAGTTGCTCGGCTGCCCACTTCCCCGCCCCATCGAGCGACGCAGCCGTGCCGCTGTACACGCCGACCGAGTCGGGGCCGTGCGTCGCGATGTTTCGCTCCATGATCGACGCGATGTCTTTGGTCGCCTCCGACCATGACAGATTCGTCCACTCGGACCCTCGCCGACGACGCGGCTCACGAATCCGATTCGGATGATGGTGCCAACGGCCGAGTGAACGGCCCTTTGCACACGTGTATCCCCGCGAACCCGGATGCTCGGGGTCTCCCTTGACAGAGGTAATGGTCGTGCCGTCGGTCGTCACTTTGATGCCACACAAGGCAATGCAGAATCGACAAAGCTTCGAACCTCGCGAGTCATCTGTGTCGACCGACCTGATTTCTTGTACTCGTGCTGCTAACAAAGAACCGTCGTCACGGCGTCCGGAACGGTGCGCCAGCTGCCTCTTCATACAGCTTGACGACCGACATCTCACCTGACTTGGGGCCGTACTTCTGCAACGCCCGCTGGTGAAGCTCCTCGACGAGCCGCGACACCGCGATATCAACACCAGTCCGCTCACCGAGTTCGAGTCCCAGCTGAATGTCCTTGCACACGAGATCCAGCGTGAAACCATCGTCGTAGTTCCCCACTTCGAACACGCTGTTGATGTCGTATTGCAGGAAGTTTGACTGTGTCGGTGATGCACACAGTGCCTTTTGGAGAAGTCGCAAATCAATTCCGAGCTTCGAACTCAGTGCAAGAACCTCCGCCGTGCCCGTCGCGTAGATGAACCACAACAAGTTGAGCAGCACTTTGATGCCGTATCCCGCGCCATTCGGCCCCGCGTAGTAGATCTGGTCTGGTAATCCGCCGAGCGATCGGAACAGCGGCAAGTACTTGTCGTACAGCTCTTTGCTTCCACCAACGAAGATTTGGAGAGCTGCCGACGTCCGCGACTCACCAATCGGCGCCTTGGCGAGGAACGACACTGGGGCCTCCATCACCGCCACACCGCGTGGATCGGCGAGAGCCTTGATCTCGTTTGCAATCACCACCGACGACGTACTCATGTCGATGAACGTGCTTCCGGACTTCATCCGCGCAAGTGCTCCACCCGAGCCGATCATGATCTCTCGGACTTGTGCGGGACCGGGCAAGACGGTGATGAAGACGTCAACCTGGGATGCAACATCTGCAGCGCTGTCGGCCCACACTGCGCCCCGTTGCACGAGGTCATCCGCCTCGGACTTCTGCAAACTGTTGACCACCATCCGATAACCAGACGCCAGCAGGCTCAGTGCCATCGGCTTTCCGAGATTTCCCAGCCCAATCAGGCCAACGACTGGCTTCGCATCATTCCCCGTTGCTTCCATGGGTCATGAACCTACTTCACCAGCCGAGAACAGTTTCGGTACACGGATCTTCGAAGATCGTGCCCCCGGTAGGAATCGAACCTACGACCTGCGGTTT